>JABWAJ010000509.1 GCA_013361075.1 Saprospiraceae bacterium
ACAACTGCCTCAAAGCAGCTAAAATCAACACCTTGTCGGAGTTGGTTAAATACGATACGCATGAACTGTTGAAGTTCCGCAACTTCGGTAAAAAATCCCTCGTGGAAATCGAAGAATTGCTACAGGAGAAAGGCCTTACTTTTGGTATGGACCTCTCCAAATACAAGTTGGACGAAGATTAATTGTTTTAAATAGCAGGCTGTCAGGATAGGGGGTTACAACCCGGTCCGGCATGATTTTATCAAAACCTGCAATAACGACCTTCGGCGAACCAGCGGCCTGCTGCTGAATGCTAAAATAAGCATACCCGATGCGACGTGTTGCGAAGTTAAATCTATCGGTGTACCATGAGACACGGTAAAAAAGTAAACCATCTTGGCCGCACAGCGAGCCACCGGAATGCGCTGCTGCGCAACCTGGCAAATGCGTTGATTAAGTACAAACGCATCAACACAACAGTGGCTAAAGCAAAAGCTCTGCGCGTTTTCATCGAGCCGCTGATCACCAAATCCAGAAACAACACGACCCATTCCCGTCGCGTTGTGTTCAGCTACCTGCAAAACAAGGATTCTGTAAAGGAATTGTTTGATGCCATCGCAGAAAAAGTTGGCGATCGCCCGGGCGGTTATGTTCGTATCCTCAAGACTGGTTTCCGGAAAGGTGATGCCGCAGATATGGCGATGATCGAACTGGTAGATTACAATGAAGTTTACAAGTCAGGTAAAGAGGCCGGCAAAGAAGATGGTCGCAAAAAGCGCAGCCGTCGTGGTGGTGGTGGCACTAAATCGGCTTCAACTGCTGCTGTGGCTACTGCTGCTGCTGCTGTGGCGGCTCCTGTAGTGGTAGAGGATGCAATCGAAGAAGCTGCCGTAGAAGCAACAGAAGTCGTGGCAGAAACCGAAGCAACTGCAGAAGAAGCTACTGAAACTGA
The DNA here is from genome assembly GCA_013361075.1 of Saprospiraceae bacterium. Taxonomy (GTDB): domain Bacteria; phylum Bacteroidota; class Bacteroidia; order Chitinophagales; family Saprospiraceae; genus JABWAJ01. The sequence goes on from JABWAJ010000509.1 coordinate 932, forward strand.
AGAAAACAAGGAAGAAGGCGAAGCTTAATCGCCCGCTTACCTGAACCATACACAACAAGACCTGGCCGTCGTTCTTAGAAAACGGTCAGGTCTTTGTATTTTGTGACGATTCATGACGAATCTCTCCAGGTTATGGAAACTTTTCGCGTCTATCTCCAACTAGGATTTGAGCACATTGCCGATTTTAAGGGCTATGACCACATCCTCTTCATTGTGGCCTTATGTGCCGTTTATCCCTTAAAAGCGTGGAAAAAAGTAGCCTTGCTGGCAACAGCTTTTACCCTTGGGCATTCTCTGACCCTTGCTCTGGCAGTGCTGGATATCGTCCGGATACCCGCAGCGACAGTAGAATTCCTAATCCCAATAACCATTCTGCTAACTGCGTTTTACAATGCAGTATCACCTGAAAACTATGAACAATCGGGACTTTGGACACGCCGGGCAGGTGCTCACTATGCACTGGCGGGCACGTTCGGCCTGATCCACGGCATGGGGTTTTCCAACTTTTTACGCGCCATGCTCCTGCCCGGGGAAGAAAATGAGTTGGGATTGCAATTGCTGGCGTTTAACCTGGGGGTAGAGGTTGGGCAATTGTTGATTGTAATGATCGCCCTCATTGTTTCCTTTGTGGCCGTTCAGGTGTGTAAGGTGCAACAGCGCTCATGGACCCTTTTTATTTCAGGTGCTGCTGCCGGATTGTCGCTGGTGATGGTATTGGAAAGAATTCCTTTTTGATAATTGAATGATTATGAGTAATTTGTTGTTTTTCTGCCCTGTTGCCCTGTTGCTCTTGACGTTTAAACCGTACCTGCATGAATTTCATGCCAGCAAGTGCCTGATCGAATATCAGGCAGAGGAAAAAACCGTGCAAATCAGTCTGCATCTGTTCATTGACGACGTAGAGGAAGCCCTGAGGCGAAAAGGTGCCGATAAGCTGTTTCTGTGTACTGAAAAAGAGAGCAAACAAGCAGAGGTTTATCTGGAGCGCTATCTGCGCCAAAACCTGCAACTCAAACTCGATGGCAGAGAGCGGCCTTTCCGGTTTTTAGGCAAAGAAGCAGCTGATGACTGGATGGGGATGTGGTGCTACTTCGAAATAGGGGAGGTGGCACCCTTTCAGGAACTGATCATAGACAACACATTGTTGACAGAGGTTTTCAGCGATCAAAAAAATCTGGTGAGCATCGTAGGACCTGATCATAAAAAAAGCTCCCTGCTTTTTCACAAGCAAAAAACACAGCAAAGAGTCGCTTTCTGACCTTTGCCCACAGGTTATGAAACTACTCATCATTCTGGCACAATACCATCCCGCATTGAATCCCAACGTTTACCGGTGGCGGGCGATTGCTAACCATTGGATTGCTCAGGGGCACGAAGTCCATGTCCTTTGTACCAAACGTAGCGGATTACCAGACGAAACAGCGTTTGAAGGTGTGCAGGTACACCGCGCCGGGCAAAACTCGCTCTTAGACTGGGCTTATAACCTCCTGCATGCCAAAAGGCGGCGTGGTGAATCCGGAGGCGATTTGCCTGCCCGACATGGCGTACTCCGTAAAGGACTTGAAAAACTAGTGGATGCCACCTGGCGCAGCCTGTATTGGCCCGACGGGCGATGTCTCTGGTATTGGCCGGGACGAAAACGGGCTTTGAAATTGCTGCAAACTGACACTTTTAACGGCATCATCACCGTTGGAGCACCTTTTACGGCGCACCTGATCGGGTTGGCTTGTAAACGTGCTCAACCAGAATTGCCATGGCTGGTTGACATTGAAGATCCGTTTGCATTCGTTGACGCTTACTTCATCAACAACCGGCTGTTGTACCGGCGCCTGAATTTTCACGCTGAAGCATTGGTGCTGAACGCGGCAACGGCGATAACGGTTACCGTGGATACGGCAAAGGAGGCTTATGAGCATTATTTCCCGGGCATTGGATCCAAAATAACCGTTGTACCTCCGCTATTCGACCCCACACTGGTTATGGCTCCGGGCTCTGATTTGTTTGACTCCCGGTGCATACATATAGCTTACTTCGGTGCTTTTTATGCCCCCATCCGAACGCCCGATGCAGCGCTGAATTTGCTGGATTTGTTACTCGAACGCTACCCTGAATTGAAGGATCGGTTGCTGATCCATTTTTTCGGAGAAATTGAATATGCTGTCAAGGCAGCCTTTGACCGATACCCCCGGCTTTTGCCCAATCTTCGCCTGCATGGGCTGGTTGAGCGGGAGCAAGTTGCTTCTGCCATGGCCCAGACTACCTTTTTGCTCAATATCGGAAATACCACCACGTATAACCTGCCCAGCAAAAGTGCCGATTACCTCGCTTCGGGTAAACCCATCATCCACCTTTCTGCATCCGAGCCGGATACTTTTGTTGCTTTTATGGCGGAGCATCCGATGATGCTGCGCATAAATACCCAAACGATCGGACCTGAAGCGGCTGATGCTTTGGGAAAATTTATCGCCGATTTTCAAAACCAACACCTAAGCGCTGAAGCCATTGCCATCCGAATAAAATCTTATCAAACTGCTCCGATAGCGGATGCTTATTTTCGATTGCTGGAAAAGATGAATTTTTAATTTTGTGAATATCCTGTTAAATAAATTAAAATGCTTGATCAAAAGAAACTTATATCAAAAAAGTAACGTTTCTGAACATATTCCCATCAATAAACAGAGCCTGGTGCTCTAAAGAAAATAACACAAACGGTGCATCAGACTTTTACACAGCAGGATCGTTGAATACGCCTACAGTTGTTGTATCAGTAATTTCGGATAACCCTACTCGTGAACCCACTATCGAACCAACTGAGCTTAGTTACTGATTCCGTACATTCCCGCCACCGAACTACCCCCTTGTACAAATTGGCCAATTAATTTCCGTAACACCATCGAAGCGTGCTGTTCTTTCATTGTCCATCACTTCCAAAACAATCAGAAGATGGAAAAATTGAATGCAGACCAGGTGTTGACTTGGGTGCTGATCATCATCGCACTGGGAGCTGTTGCCTGGGCAGCTTTGCAAAACTGGTTTTTTCATCCCCAAAGCCAGTACAACCAAGTACCAGCTTATTTCCCGCCTTTCGGATCTTACCCGCCACATGCCGGTGGCGATTACACACAAACACCAACACCGCGCAGGAGTTCGCCCGCTATGCTCCTGCTGCTCGTTGGCATAGCTGGATTTGGGTTATTTAAATGGGTATCGGGCATCAAACCATTAACGGACAAGGTTCAAAAAACGGATCTTGCTTTTGAAGCTCCCGCTGACTTGAAACGGGTAAAAGATAAGGCAGGCGTATTTGCTTCAGGTGACCGTGATGCAAAGTCCGCCATGGCTGGAGAAAATGAGACAACTGGAAAAATTCAACCCATTGCCAAC
>JABWAJ010000510.1 GCA_013361075.1 Saprospiraceae bacterium
CTTTGGTCGTGAAAAAAGGGATAAAAATTTCTTCCATTAATTCAGGCGTAATGCCGGGGCCATTATCTTCTACGGCAATGAAGGGCTGATTTTTGCCGTCCAGGCCAGCTTCTAGAAACACGCAGGGTACATCGTTTTGTCCGGCATTAGAGGCCATTGCTTCGCAGGCATTTTTTACCAGATTCAGCAAGACCATTTCCAACTGAGCGGCGTCTGCCCGCAGGATCAGCTCTTCGGGTACGACCTGCATCCGCAGGTTAACTCCGGCAGCTACCGGGAGAGCCGATGCCAAATGAATGATTTGCTGCAGCAGGCGCTGTGCCGATACGTCACTAATCCGGGGTATAGGAATGGCTGTAAAATTCCGGTAGGCTTCCACAAAGTCCATCAGTCCTTTACTTCGGGCCCCCACAACTTCAAGGGCTTCTTCGAGGTCGAGTCGGGCATCGTTGGCTTTTTTATCCTCGTTGGTTGGCAAGTCGTAACGCACAATATCACTCATGGTTTCAACCAGCGAAACTATGGGGGTAATGGAGTTCATGATTTCATGCCGCAGTACGCGCGCCAGGTTCCGCCAGGCGTCGAGTTCTTTGCGCTGTAATTCCGGGTGGATGTTTTGCAGGGTCACCAACCTCAGGTCTTGGCCGCGCAGGTTCATGTGCACCCCTTGTACCGAAAGCTGGCGGCCCGGCTCGGGTTGGTACAGGATTTTTCCTTTACTGGTCAGCTCCTGTACGAATTTGGACAGCGCAAGGTGGTTTTCAGGAAAATCGTGGAGGTGGTGAAGGCGGTAAATTCCAAGTAGCTGAAAAGCAGCCTGGTTGGACAACAAAACGTTGTTTTTGGCGTCGAAAGCCAGCAAACCGGTACTGAGGTGTTGAATTACCGCGTTGATGAACAATAAGTTGGCTTCTTTTTCAGAACGGGTTTGGCGAAAAGCCTCCAATACTTCGTTAAACTGCCGGTTTACGTCTTCGAAAGAGTCTCCTTTTTCTTTGGCTGCAGAAAATCGAATCGCAAAATCGGAATAGCGCACACTTTCAAGGAAACGCGCGAGGCGGCGATTGGTATCGTTTACGTAGCGAAACAGGCGCCAGGATTGTACCAATGCAACCAGAATCAACAGCGTGGCCAGCCCATTCCTGTGCCATACGACCCCCGACCATGCAGCGAGCCAAAAAGAGCCCCCAATTGAACAAACATAGATGGCCAGCCAAAAAGTAAACGTGCGTTGGATGCGCATGTGGTGGTGTTGGGTGGACGGTGGACGGTAGACGGTGGACGGTGGACGGCCCGTCTACCGTCCACCGTCTACCGTCCACCGTCTACCTACAAATTATATTTCTCAAGTCTTCTATACAAGGAAGCCCTCGTCAAGCCCAGTTCCTGTGCGGCTTCCGTGATGTTGCCGTGGTATTTCCCCAGAGCCTTTACAATCAATGTTTTTTCCATCTCATCTAAATTCATGGTAGCCAATTCTACCTCTCCCTCCTGATTGCTTTGGCGGAAGAAAAAATCTTCCGGCTGTAAGGTATTGCTTTGTGCCATTATGACGGCCCTTTCCACGGCGTGTTGCAATTCACGCACATTGCCCGGCCACCCGTAGCGTTGCATTTCGCGGAGCAAAGCCGGGCTGTAGCCATTAAGATTGCGTTTGTATTTTGGAGCAAACTGCTGCAGGAAATGATTGGCCAGCAAGGGAATATCTTCCGGACGCTCGCGCAGGGGCGGTATCTGAATCTCAATGGTATTGATCCGGTACAGCAAATCCTGCCGGAAGCTCCTGTTTTTTACTGCCTCGTAGAGGTTTTGGTTGGTTGCTGCAATAACCCGGACGTTCACGGGGCGGGGGCGGTTGGAACCAACGCGGGTGATGGTGCGGTTTTGCATAACAGTCAGCAATTTAGCCTGGAGACCAAGCGGCAAATTGCCAATTTCATCCAAAAAAATCGTGCCTCCATCGGCTGCCTCAAAGCGTCCTGCACGGTCTTCCCTCGCATCTGTGAAGGCCCCTTTGACGTGGCCAAACAGCTCACTTTCAAACAGGCTTTCGGTAAGAGCGCCGAGGTCTACTTTGACAAAATTTTCAACTGATCGCTGTGATTGCGCATGAATGGCCTGTGCAATCAGGTCTTTTCCGGTGCCATTTTCGCCCAACAACAATACATTGGCATCTGTGCCTGCCACGCGGGTAATGGTAGCGAAAACCTGCTGCATGGCTGAGCTTTGGCCAACGATGATTTCAGGAAGATCGCGTACTTCGGCCAGGTTGCGGCCCGCCTGCTGTGATTTTAGCTGAGAAGCCTCATCCTGGCTGTTTTTCAGGCGCAGGGAGGCGTTCAGGGTAGCGAGTAATTTTTCATTGTCCCACGGTTTCAGGACAAAATCTGTGGCTCCGTTTTTAATGGCGCGAACCGCCAATTCAATATCACCGTAGGCGGTAATCAGCACAACAACTGCCGAAGGGTCGATTTCCAGGATTTTTTCCAACCATTGAAAACCTTCGCTGCCCGTATTTTTAGTGCTGCGGCTAAAGTTCATGTCCAGCAAAATGATATCGAAAGACTTCTGGGCCATGAGGCCCGGAATCTCGGAAGGATCGCGCGTGGTATCCACTTCTGCGAAATGCCTTTTCAGGAGTAATTTTCCGGCGCTGAGGACACCGGGGTGATCGTCCACTATCAGAATGTTGGCTTCGTTCATGCGCTTCATAAGTTAATGTACCCGCAAAGACAATGCCTGTTTCTAACCCTATGCAAATGAACGGATTTTTTTTTACAAAGGTGTCCATTTTCGGACAGTAGTGTACGTTTGCGAACGAAAAAAAACTCACCCTTTTGATTTAAAAAATTCATTATCAATCTTTTAAAAAACTGGCATCGAATTTAGATATAGTAGATCAATGAGTGCTAAATTGGCACTGCATCTTTTACAACAACAACCATACGCCAACAGGCAGCATAAATATGGATCGAGCGATTAAAAAGAAAAAATGGACCCCGGCCCGCATTGCAATTGGCGTGGCCATTCTGGCATTTGCAGTCTTTTCCGTGTACACCTTAGCCTTTTCGGGCCGGCAAAGCGCCCTGAACGTCAACAAAGACAAAATTACGATTGGGGAGGTGCAAAAAGGCGTATTCGATGAATTCATTGTGGTTACCGGCGTCGTACAGCCTTTGCGCACGTACCAGCTCGACGCTATTGAAGGGGGTTATGTATCCCAAAAGCTGCTGGACGGCGGTGCAACGGTAAAGCCCGGCGACCTGATTCTGAAACTGGACAACCAGCGCCTGGTGATGGAATTTGTGAACCGTGAAACAGAAATGTACCGACTGATTAATGAACTAGAAAACACCCGACTGTCACTTCGACAAAACAAATTCGCCCTCCGGCGCATCCTGTCTGAACTGGACTACCAAATCCAGCAAGCCAAAGACACGTATGAACGCAACAGTAAATTAGTGGCCGATAAAGTCATCAGCCAACAGGAGTATCTGACCTCAAAAATCACCTTCGATCGCCTGACCCAACAGCGGGAAATCGAAATTGAAAATCAAAAATTTCAGGAGGAAAACAGCATTGTACAAATCCGGCAATTGGAAGGTACGCTGGCCCGAACGCGAAAAAACCTGGAGATGATGAAGGATAACCTGGACAATCTGTCTCTGAAAGCACCCGTTGGAGGGTTGCTTTCCCGGGTAGACGTGGAGGTTGGACAAAGCATTGCTGCCGGCCAGAACATCGGCCAGATAGACGACCTCAGCGGGTTTAAAATGCGCATTGATGTAGACGAACATTACATTTCGCGCATTTTTCCGGGCTTAGAGGGCAATTTTGATTTTGGTGGCAAATCGCACCGCCTTGCGGTATCCAAAGTTTATCCGGAGGTGCGCAACGGCCGCTTCGAAGTGGATATGACCTTTCCCAGTGCCATTCCCGACGGGATTCGCAGGGGCCAGTCGGTACCCGTACGCCTGCAATTGGGGCAACCAACCCAGGCCATGCTTCTGCCGGTTGGCGGCTTTTTCAGTGATACGGGCGGCAACTGGGTGTATGTGCTGAACGACGCGGGCAATAAAGCTGAAAAACGCAACATTTCACTTGGCCGCAAAAACCCGCAGTATTTTGAAGTGCTGAGCGGCCTGACGGCTGGCGAACAGGTCATCACCAGTTCGTATGAAAACTTTGGCGATAAGGATGTACTCATTTTTTAATAAGAAACAGAAAGGCAATTCCATTCCACCTGTATAGCATCATAAAACGAACAATTGACATGATAAAAACATCGAACCTGCAAAAGATTTTCACCACGGAT
>JABWAJ010000511.1 GCA_013361075.1 Saprospiraceae bacterium
ATCCGGAAGTGCCAACAGGTTGCCTACCTGTTCAGCCCCCACAAGGCCAAAACGGCTTTGCCAGAGGGTGGTGCCGTCTGTTCCCGTTTTCAGCAAATAAATGTCTGTTTCGCCCGAGACAACGGTTGTACCCGCCACCAGAAAATTACCATCGGCAAGGGTAGTGGTTCGGCTTCCGCGATCGTCTCCCGGGCCGCCCCAGGTTCTTTGAAAACTGACATTGGCGCAGGAGTCCTGAACCGACAGGTAGATGATTTTCGTTTTATGGCAAAATCCGTTGCCGGCCACCAGCTTCACGACATAGACCCCCGTAGCATTGGGTGTAAAGCCGCTGAATGTTGCTCCTTGCGACACACCTTCCAAAAACCATTCGTATTGCGTCGCATTCTGGCTCTGATTGGTCACGGCTACTGCTTCTCCAATTGCCGGAGTCAGGTTGCTGACATCAAAATCGGCTACTACCGGGCAAATGACTTCAATAATGCGGGTAAACGACGCCGGGTTGCAAAGTGCTGGATTGTTAGAACTGGCCGTCATGACAATAGAAAAAGTACCCGCAGTGGTAAAGGCATACGTTGGATTAACTGCATTGGAAAAGGGTACACCATTGATCGTCCACGTATAAGCGCTGGCATTCGTGCTTCCGTTCGTAAAATTGACAATTTGCCCTACATTAACAGAAGTTGCCGAAGCCGTAAATGCAGCAGTAACAGGGTTGGGGCACGGACTCAAACAACCTTTGGAATCAAGCAGGCTGGACCGCACATTTTCAATATGCCAATGCATGCGGTCACTCTGACCCGGAGTAAAATCGTTAAAACAGGCAAAATCTGTGTAATCCATAAAATTGAGGATCATATCCGGCTGATCGCTCGAAAATCCCGATTGCGCATCCGTAGTACAAGTGTTTACAGTAGAATTGCAGCTCACCCAAAGCGTACTCTGATCCGGAGGTGTATCGCATACCCGATCGCCATCTGCAAGACAATCATTGTTGTTGCAGCCGCCCTGAAAGGTGTGATAAAGCCCCAGGTAATGCCCCATTTCGTGAACCAAAACCCCTGTTCCTCCTGGCGTTGACCCCATAAGGTCTGCTTCCATCACAATACCATCCTCCGGGTTGCCATGGGAGCTTGGTAGATATGCGTAACCTGCCACCCCGCAGCCGCTCCCGGAAGAACAGATTTCACGCACCAACCAGATGTTGATGTAATCTGTCGGTGTCCATCGGTTCAAGTTTTTGAGGTTAAGGTCTTCCGTCTCGATAGTAACCTCCGTCAAAGGGTCTTGATTGCGGGTAATGCCAGTAGTTCCCTGGTCGTCAGGGGTGCGCTGCGCCAGACAAAACTGGATCATGGTATTCGTTCCGGTTCCCTGGTCGTAATAGGCCGTATTGGCAAAAGCTTCATTGAGCTGCTGAATGCCATTGAGCACCTGGGCATCGGAAATATTTTCCAATCCATTGTCGTGAATGATGTGCACCACCACCGGCAGGGTCACTACCATCATCCGTTTACCAGCTACTGGCTCCGTTTTGGAAGCGAAAAAATCGTAAATCCTCTGTTCTGATTGCTGGTATTTTTTCAACCAGTCCGGATTTTGCCGGGCACTTTCCAGTACCAAATCGCTGCCGCATTCCCAGGAATGAGTATGGCTTTGGGCACCTGAAACAAAAGGAATTAAGAGCAGAAAGAGGGCGATTAGCTGCCTGTAGCGGGTAAAGTTCAACATGGCAAAGGGTATTTCAGTCTTTGAAAAATAAAACTTCTTTATGTTATAATCAATAATACCTGCTTTTCGACCACAAAAATGCCTTCTAAGTCAATAGAAAATTTTTGTGTGAACAATTTTGCGCAGCTCGATTTCGATGCTACGCCCCTGGCCCCTTTTCCATCAAAGGTCAGGAAGCAGTTGTCTTGTGTGATTTTTAAAGTGCAGCAGAATTGAACATGGAATCACAGGGATGTGAAACCGATTAGTATTAAGTTAGAACGGCAGTTAAAACCTATTATTGTTGGATCAGGGTCTTGATAATATTTCAGCATATAACCCCAGCATTTCTTTCGTCACAACACTGGAATCAAAGCGCCGCGCATGGTTCAGCCCCTTTGCAATTCGGGCGTTTCGCTCCTCCTCATTCGTCAGCAATACCCGAATGCCTTCCACAATATCCTCTGTGCTTGCGGGATCAACAAGCCAGGCACCCGGTCCGCCTGCTTCGGGAAGAGAAGACACGTTGGAAGTAATTACGGGCACACCACAGTTCAGGGCCTCAATGACCGGTATGCCAAAACCTTCGCAGGCAGAGGGATAAAGAAATACTGAAGCGCCCCGATAAAGCGCAGGCAATTCTGCAAAAACAGGTGCAATAAAATGTACCCATGGTTCCAACCTCTTTTCAGCAATGTATTGGCGTACTCTTTTTTCGTAAGCTCCTCCTTTACCCACAACCGCCAGCGGCAGACGCAGGTCGGATGGCAAAAGCTCCAGGGCCTGTACAATGCGCAGCAGGTTTTTGCGTTCGATGATGCTGCCCACGTAAAGCAGGTAGTTTTGCGGCAAGCCATATTTTTGGACTACGCAATCAATGTTCTCCGGTGGGAGGGGTTGAGCAAATCTTGCATCGCAGGATTGATAAATGACTTCGATGCGTTTCGGATCAATGTCATAAAATTCAACAATGTCAGTTTTGGTGCTTTCGCTGATGGCCACGATGCAATCGGCGTGCCGGCAGGCGTAACGGAATTTCCAATCGTAGATGAGCCGGTCGGGGTAAGCATATTGATCCGGATAGCGCTTGAAAATCAGATCGTGCATGGTTACTACGCTCGGGATGCCACTGCGGGGAAGTCCCAGCGGAATTTCATGGCTGAGCCCGTGAAAAAGCTGAATGCCATCGCGGCTAAGGTCTTTTTTGATTCCTATGCTCCGCCACCAGGCAGCATTCCCACGGCCCGGCGTTTGAACATGGAAAGGTTGCCCGGACAAAAACCTCTGTGTTTCGACGTGTTGTTTGATTTTTGGCGTATACAGCCAGTACTCGTTTTCAGGTGCGGCATTGGCCAAATTACCCAGCAGGGTGCGGCTGTAAATCCCCAGTCCGGTGAAGTTGTTGAAAAGCCGTTTTGCGTCGTAGCCGATTCGGAGCATTGTTGGTGAATAGTGGTTGCTGGCTATTGGTAGAAGGGTTGTTTGCTGACCGTTGTTGGTTCATTGAGCGGAGTCGAACCGAACTCCCCCTTCCTGTGCCTGGACGATAGCCGAAGTAGAGGCAAGGGGGTTGGAAAGTATCCGCTCAAGGATCTTCAGCGTTATGAGGTAGGTTGGCTTAACTCCCTCCATACCCAGGCTGCCCGAAGCAAGCGTGTGGCCGGTTAGCAGCGGATTATCCGATGCGTAATAGGCGTAACGCAGGGCAATATCTCTGTCGATACTTTTCCTGATTTTTGAAGCCGATTGTATGGCTTTTTGATAATGGGCTCCTTCCATTTCCAGCCCCACAGCCTGCCACGAAGACCGGAGGAAATATTGCAGGATATCCTTATTCTGTAGCGAAGTGCCCAACACCGTAATCATTGTTCCTTCAAAAACCCGCAACCCGTTTCCTTCAAAGTCTGCGGCCGTAAATTCGTTGTTGATCGGATAGTTATCTGCCGTACCTTCAAAGACGTGCGCGGTGGAGACCATAATGTCACCTTTATCGCCTTCCAGAATACCCGCTTTTCCCATAATGGAAATGGATTTTACATTCAGCGGAATGTCTTGTCCTTTGTATTCAAAAGGTTTCAGGAGTTCGTCCATGGTCTCATACGCCTGTTCTCCAAAAGCGTAATCCATTACAAAAATGACCGGCTTTTCACGGGCGATGAGGTCGGCATCCCACGCCAGTTCAGGCGGCAAAACGGAGGCATCCATTTTCGATGTATCAAATATTTGCACCGAAATATTGGTGCCGCTGGTGTCGTCCAACTCGAACATGCCATTGCGCAGCGCATAGGATTTTACTTTGGCGCGCAAGGTGCTGTTTTCCTCTAAACTGAGTTCTTTGGCCAAATCTTCCAGTGAGCGGTTTCGGTTTTGCGCGGAAAATGCCTGAGCAGCATAAAAGCAGTTCATCACACTGTGCAAATTAGCACTAATGAGGTGAATAGGGCGCTCGATGAGCCCCTGATCCCATAAAAACTGCTTGATGTTGTGCGCCCACTGCTCACCATAGTAGTGGTGGCCAAGGCGTTCGCGCAACGCCCACGAAAAGCTGATCTCCCGATCTTTGTGTTCCAGTTCTTCTTCGGTGGACAAC
>JABWAJ010000512.1 GCA_013361075.1 Saprospiraceae bacterium
CGGGACAGGCGAGCCAGGGTGAGTCAGGTTGTCAGATGCGCTGAACGAAGTAATCACACCCAAACTTTGGAGTGACCGAATGATATTTAGGAATGCCTCCTGATTGGGCTCTGGTATTTGAACCTGATGGGTAACCATTGGTCTGGTTTGTATAAAATAAGGATTTTTATTGAAAATTCAAATCACATTACCGCTTTTGCGCAACGGTCATCAACGCCGTCACCTTTTCCCGCACCGAATTAAAATCCTGCATCTCCCGGTCTTCGAAAAATTGCAGCGCTCCCATCCCCAGCCCGTTGACGCCCGCTTCAAACCACTCGCGCACGCTGGCTTCATCGGGTTCGATGCCCCCGTTTACCATCAACGGTACGTTGGGCATAGGGCCGCGTACGGCTTTGATGAAGGCTGGTTTTAAGGCTACCCCGGGGAAGACTTTTACGGCTTCGGCGCCCAGCTCCAGTGCCCTGAAAATTTCAGTGGGCGTCATGGCACCCGGAATCCAGGGAATGTTGTGCCGTTTGCAGACTACCCCTACCTCAGGAACTGTAACAGGTTGCACCACAAAATCGGCTCCAAGGTCAATGAACAATTCGGCCTCTTCGGCTTTATAAATGGTACCGATCCCCAGCAAAAGACCGGGATAATGCTGTTGGGAAAATTGCCTGAGCTGTGTAAATACAGCCGGTGCTTCCGGTCCGCGGTTGGTAAACTCTACCAGCCGCATGCCGCCTTCGTAACAAGCTTGCATCAGGCGCAGGGAGTATTCCGCATCGGGATGGAAAAATACAGCGACAAGTGGATACCGGGATAGGGTAGTAAACATGGTTTTAGCTATTTATTGCATCGTGTGATTGAACAGCATAAGTTCAGTACGCTAAGGTAAATATTCTGCCCGGGAAAAATTTGCTACATTTTGTTGGTATCTTTATGCTAAAGAGCATTCTGAAAAACTCTATGTTTGGAACTTTGTTTAAAGGTGGCTACCCTGATTCAACTAATTCAACCAATTCACGACCATACCTGCATGGCAAAGAAAAAAGAAACGGCCGTTTTGGAGCCTTCCACCCCAAGGGAGGTGCGCGACGCCATTTTTATCAAGGGCGCGCGGGCCAACAACCTCAAAAATGTGAGCCTTGTTATTCCCAAAAATAAATTAGTAGTGGTGACAGGAGTGTCGGGGTCCGGCAAATCCTCCATCACCATGGATACTTTGTATGCAGAAGGGCAGCGCCGCTACGTCGAGAGCCTTTCGGCTTATGCGCGGCAATTTCTCATGCGGATGAAAAAACCGGATGTAGACTACATTAAAGGCATCTGCCCGGCCATCGCTATTGAACAAAAAGTGAGCACAGCCAATGCGCGCTCCACGGTTGGTACGCTGACGGAAATTTACGATTTCCTCCGCTTGCTGTATGCCAGGATTGGCAAAACGTATTCGCCGGTTTCGGGGGAAATGGTTAAGAAACACGAAGTATCGGACGTTACGGATTTCATTAACCTCTTTGAGCCTGGCGACCGGGTACAGTTGTTAATCCCGTTGCCTTACAAATACCAGGACCGCATTTTGTCGCAGGAACTGGAATTGCTGCTTCAAAAAGGCTATACCCGTGTGGCAATTGGCGGCGAACTGATGCACATTGAAGATGCACTGGCTCAAAAAATGCCGGTTTTAAGCAGCAAACTGGGTGACATTAAAGAGCGGAACATCTATGTCCTTATCGACCGTTTCGTGGTTACCCCTGAAGATTCAGAAAACCTCAAACGCATTGCCGATTCGGTGCAAACGGCCTTTTATGAAAGCGAAGGAGAATGTTTAGTCGAGGTAGTTGGCAAAGAAACGCGCTCATTCAATAACCGTTTCGAGTTGGACGGTATGATGTTTCCCGAGCCGACGCCCCAGTTGTTCAATTTCAACAACCCTTTTGGTGCCTGTCCGGTTTGTGAGGGATTCAGCATGGTAATGGGCATTGACGAAGACAAAGTAGTACCAAACAAAGCCTTATCGCTTTACGAAGGTGCCATTTCCTGCTGGAAAGGAGAAAAATACGGCCTTTGGCAGGAAGCTTTTCTTTCGGTGGCGCATAAATTCGACTTTCCGGTTCACCGGCCTTACCAGGATCTGAGCAAAGAAGATCGCAGGCTGCTGTGGAAAGGCAACGCACATTTTCAGGGCATCGAAGCTTTTTTTGCCGAACTGGAAGAAAAAGCATACAAAATTCAGAACCGGGTCATGCTGGCGCGTTACCGTGGGCGCACCACCTGCCATGCCTGCGATGGAGGCCGCCTGCGCAAGGAGGCTTCTTATGTGAAAATAGCCGGCAGAAACATCATGGACCTGGTGGATCAGCCTGTTGATGAGTTGCTGCCATTTTTTCAAACCCTGGAGCTTAGCCCGTTTGATGCCAAAGTAGGCAAGCGCTTAGTTTTGGAAATCAGCAACCGTCTTCAGTTTATGTGCGATGTTGGCCTGGGGTATTTGTCTATCGGACGCCTCTCTTCTTCCCTGAGCGGCGGCGAGACACAGCGCATCAACCTGACGCGCACCTTAGGCAGCAACCTGACCAGCTCCATGTACATCCTGGACGAACCGAGCATCGGACTGCATCCGCGCGATACCGGGCGTTTGATTAAAGTGCTGAAAAGCCTGCGGGATATGGGCAATACGGTCATTGTGGTGGAACACGAGGAAGAAGTGATCAAAAACGCGGATTATTTGGTTGATATTGGCCCCGAAGCTGGAATTCACGGAGGGGAGGTGGTATTTGCCGGACCTTTTGAGGACATTTTTAAAGCAGCAGCTACCAGTCTTACCACCCTTTACATGAGTGGTAAAATGGGCATTCCCCTGCCTAAAATACGTAGAAAAGCGGTTCGTCATTTAACACTGAAAGGTGCACGCCAACACAACCTGAAAAACATTGATGTTCAAATTCCGCTGCATGCCCTAACGGTTGTAACGGGGGTTTCCGGTTCCGGAAAAACAACTTTGGTCAAGCAAATTCTATACCCGGCTCTCCTTCAGCATTTTGGTGAAAATACGCCCAAAGGCCCCGGTGCATTCGACGGGCTGGAAGGGGATCTAAAAGCGCTGTCGTCAGTAGAAATGATCAACCAAAGCCCTATCGGTAAATCCTCGCGCTCCAACCCTGTGACTTATGTAAAAGCATACGACACCATCCGCGAACTCATGGCCAACCAGCAATTGTCGCGCATTCGGGGGTTCAAACCCAAACACTTTTCCTTTAACGTGGAAGGCGGGCGCTGCGAATCCTGCCAGGGAGAAGGCGAGCAGGTGATCGAAATGCAATTCCTTGCCGATGTGCGCTTAGAATGCGAAGAATGCAAAGGACGCCGCTTCAAGCAGGAAGTCCTCGACGTACAATACAAGGGGAAAAACATCTTTGAAATCCTAAGCCTCAGCATTGAGGAAGCATTGGCTTTTTTTGGCGATCACAAAGACATTGTCAACAAAATCAGACCGTTAAATGCTGTCGGTCTGGGGTATGTAAAGCTGGGGCAATCATCCAGTACCCTCTCCGGTGGGGAAGCTCAACGCGTGAAACTGGCGTCTTTTCTGGCCAAAGAGCGCTCGGATGAACACATCCTGTTCATTTTTGATGAACCAACTACGGGCCTGCATTTTCACGACATCAGCAAACTGCTCGACGCGCTGAATGCGCTGGTAGAAAAAGGCCACTCTGTGTTGGTCGTCGAACACAATATGGAAGTGATCAAATGTGCTGACTGGGTCATTGATCTCGGACCGGAAGGCGGGAAAGACGGCGGGCATCTGGTATTTCAGGGACGTCCCGAAGACCTGGCAAAAGTAAAAGGGTCGTATACCGGAAAATTTTTGAAGGAGAAGTTGTGACACTGGTGGTTTAGAGCTTGTTCGGGAATTCACTAATTGGCTACGTTCGGCAAATTTTATTTTATACTGCGTTAAATTTTTTCATCATAGCTGCCGGCTATGTCTGCAAAATTCGCCTTATCTAAAACAAAATTTCCTCGACCTCGCTCAATCGCGAAATCCCGAACAAGCTCTTAGCCTAATATTTTTGGATAAATCGTTCAATACCTGCATTTTTGTACATAAAACGCCTCGCACATGACTGCTGCCGCTATTGTCCGGAAAACATATTCTCTCGAAGCCTACTTCGCTTTGGAGGACAAGTCCGTGATGAAGCATGAGTATGACAATGGAAAACTCATGGAAATGGCTGAACGAGCCATCGGCGGAAGCCTATTACCTGCACGATCCTAAAAGTGACCTT
>JABWAJ010000513.1 GCA_013361075.1 Saprospiraceae bacterium
CTGCGTATTCTGCTGCGTTTTGTGCGCGTGTTTCAGCGGCATTTGCTGAAATGTCCCAACCATTGTCCTGTACCAGATACAGGATCGGAAATTGGTGCAGTGCAGCCATTTGAAATGCTTCGGCGACTTCACCTTCGGTTACGGCCGCATCCCCCAATGAGCAAACGACTACCGGGCTTGGGGTATCTTTTGGCAACAAGCCCATCTTTTCCCGGTACTGAATCCCCATGGCAACCCCGGTAGTAGGGATGGCCTGCATGCCGGTAGCAGAGGACTGGTGCGGGATTTTGGGTTTGTCAGCATCGCGCAGGCTGGGGTGGCAATAATAAGTGCGGCCACCGCTAAAGGGGTCGTCGCGCTTGGCCATGAGTTGCAGCATCAGGTCGTAGGGCCGCATCCCAATGCCGAGCAACATGGCGTCGTCGCGGTAGTAGGGGGCAAGCCAGTCCTGCGGCAATAACTGCATGCTCAGGGCCAGTTGCACCGCTTCGTGACCGCGGGAAGTGGCGTGGACGTATTTGGAGGTAAATTTGAAATTTTCCTCGTACACCTCCGTCATGGCTTTGGCTGTAGCCATGAGCCGGAAGGCGTGTAATAGCGTTTTTTTATCTGTGATGGTTTGTGTATTGGTCATGGCTTATTCCTTCTTACAAAAACTCTCCTGGCAATTCGTTCAGCTTCAGTATAAAGCGCGTGGTATTAAAAGGTTCATCCGATTTAATACCAGCGGTTACCTCGCTGGCGAGGCAGAGGGCGATCATGTTCAGCGCGTCGCGTTCCGGGATATCCTCCGAAAGCAGACGTTGCAGGGTTTGTGCTGTTTCGGGCGGGTCATTTTTTTTCAATTGATCCTGCACAGCTTTTAGGAAAACACCCTGCATCACCCGATTGTCGTTACCGGAAGGTTTCATGCGGACTTTTGTTTAAATGCCTGAATGGCGTTTTTTGAAAAATCAGACAAAACCAGGCTTCCGCTGATTCCGGCGCGAATGGCCAGCACATCATCCCAATCCTCCGTACCTTCCCAGAATACCCGTTTCAGTTGACGGAGTGCATCGGGATTGTAGCTGCTGAGGGATTTGGCCAGGTGACTCACGTAAGCATCGGTTTGTTCCAGGGTAGGAAAAACGTCATTGTATAAGCCTTTTTCTTTGGCCCATTCAGCGGTTTGCCAGTCGGAAGGCGTGAGTGCCAGTTGCTGGAAAGCACTTTTCCCGATTTTGCGTTCCACAACCGGCCCAATAACAAATGGTCCGATGCCAACTGCAAGTTCACTCAGCCGAATGGTGGCATGGTGCGTGGCGATGCAGTAGTCTGTTGCTGCCGCCAATCCAACCCCTCCGCCGATGGCTTTTCCCTGAATGCGCCCGATAATGGGTTTGTGGCAGCGGCGCATGGCATTGATCACCCGGGCAAAACCCATAAAAAAAGCCCTGCCGCTTGCGTAATCGGTAATCGCAGCCAATTCATCAAAACTTGCACCAGCACAAAACGTTCGGTCGCCTTCACTTTTGAGCACAACAACATGAATGGCTTCATCGGCAGCAACGGCATCAATGGCCGCTACCAATTGATCCAGCAAATAACCAGGCATGGAATTGTGAGCAGGATGGAAAAAGGTTATTGTCGCAATGCCCTCACGGGCAGTTGTTTGTACAGAGCCGGATTGTAACATGTACGAAAACTTGAGTTGTTGTTTCGATAAACGGTGAACCGCGGCGCAAAGGTAAGATTTTTTGATCAATACACCCTTTCCCCGGTAATCTCCTCGGTCATCTCCAGCAAGTTGAGCGCCTCGTCGTACAAAGCATCTAAGGCGAAAACCCTTTTTTGGACAAGGTATTGGTAAATCAGGAGATCGGTGGGCGGTGTTGGAATGCTGGCCAGGTCGTCGAAGGCAACCCATTCCAATATTCCTTCGTCACAGGGCGGAGGGGCCTGAAAATCAATATCAGCAAGGTAGATGTAACAGATCCAGTTGTAATCAACAGGCGAAGATTCGGTCAGCACGCCGCAATAGTGCAGGTCTTTCACCGCGATGCCGGTTTCTTCGAAGGTTTCCCGGCGGGCTGCGTCAACCGGGCGTTCAAAAGGATCCAGTTTGCCGCCAACAGGAACGTATTTGCCAACATGGGGTGGCTTTGCCCGGCGTAGTAACAGCAATTGTTGCTCATGGCGCAGCACTACCATGGCAGCTACTCTTTTTAATCCGGACTGAATCGTGTGCATGTCTTAGGTTTAGATGACATATATCAAGTATTTTAAGTATGTGAAAATAATTTAAATATGCATTTCAATCGTGGTTTTTCAGCATAGAAAACTTGACCCAGTTTGGGTTCATCAGAATTTCAAGCTCCTAAAAGTAAATAATTTTCCGAAATTTCCGACATTTGTTGGAAATTTCGTCAAGTGCTTGCGAAAAATCTCAAATATTTGCGTAAAAAGCGTAATAAGTCACAAGTGCAAATGGCTGAACGGATTGGTATCAATCGTTCAACTTACGCTGACTATGAAAAGGGGAAGACGGAACCGCCAGCAAGCATCATCCTTAGAATCGCTGATTTTTTTTCCATAGCAGTAGACGATTTGTTAAAAAGTGACATAGGGGCACCGCTATTTCAGAACAAGATAATGCAGTTGCCTAGTGTTTTTTTAGATGGACTTCGAGTAGTAACAGTTTCTGTTGATAAGAATGGGCGGGAAAACATTGAATTTGTACCCATTCAGGCCGTTGCTGGATATTCCACGAGTTTTGGCAATCCGGATTTTATTCAGGAATTACCGCGTTTGCATTTACCGAATTTGCCGCAAGGCACTTACCGCGCATTTGAGATAGCAGGAGATTCAATGCCTCCTATTCATGAAGGATACATTGTGGTTGGCAGGTTTGTGGAACATTGGCAGAATTTAAAAAATGGCAAACGTTACATTTTAGTTTTGCAAAATGACGGAATCGTTTTCAAAAGGGTAGTTAATGAGGTCAGTCAGCATCGAAAATTGGTGCTTTACTCTGACAATTCGGAGTATTTACCACTAACTGTTTCCATTACTGATGTGTTAGAGGCTTGGGAATTAGTGGCTTTTGTTGGATTTCCAAAAGAACACGTTCAAATAGAAGAGGTGATTCTGGAAAAACTGCAATATATTGAACAAAAAATTAATTTATTGACAATCAGAGACTTGTAAAAAAATACAATATATGGTCACGGGCTTGGACATCATAGATTGGTTGGATTTTTCGTCAGGTGTTGTGGACATTCAGGCGAGCACCAACAATTTGTCTGCGCTTAAGCAGTACTATGTACAGCAGCTTGCATCAGCTGATTTTGGAGTAGATGCTGTGTATTTTTCCGGCGAATTTCCCTCTGTTTATTTCAAAGCGGTACCAGATTTTCAGGAAGAATCGCTACAAAATCTTCTTGCCGTTCATCAAAAAGTTTGGAATCAAGGCAAAGTCCCTTTTTTGTATGCTGAAAGCCCCGTAGAAATCCGTGTCTATAATTGCTATGCTAAGCCGCAAAAAAACGCAGAAAAGGCAGCGGAAATAGAACTGTTCCAGGCTTCTAAACAAGCAACAGACGATTTGGAGGAACTGAAAACAGTTTTTGACAAGGTTTCCATCGAAACGGGCCGTTTTTGGAAAAACGACCTATACGCCAAAAAAGTAAAAACCGAGACGCGGGTTGACAAAAGCCTGATTGAAAGCCTGAAAAAGACGAGGGAAGATTTAAGGAAAAAAGAACTTCCCAAAGAGATTATCCATGACCTTTTGCTGCGCTCGCTTTTCCTTTTGTATTTGGAAGATCGGGGCGCAGCAGATGAAAGGCTGTACGAAGGTAAGAAAAATTATTTTGAGGTGCTTGGCGACAAAATGGCAACGTATGAAATTTATCAAAAATTAGAGCATCACTTCAACGGTAACCTTTGTCCGGTTTCCGATTTTGAAAAGCAAGGAGTTAATGAAGCCCACCTGCAAGAAATCCGCAACTGCTTTTGGAACGGCGGTATGCTTTTTTACGGCTGGCGTTTTTACGATTTCAAAGTCATTCCTATCCAACTCATCAGTGAGATTTATGAGCATTTTCTGGCGGATGAAATCGGCAAAAAAGCAAAAAATGACTCTGGAACTTTTTATACGCCCTTGCCGTTGGCAGAATTTGTATTAAATGAAGTATTGCCTCACGCATCTCCGGAAAACAAGAATTATGAGGTCAAAATTTTGGATCCCACCTGCGGTTCGGGCATTTTTTTGGTTGAAAGCCT
>JABWAJ010000514.1 GCA_013361075.1 Saprospiraceae bacterium
GTGCTTTAAAAGGCACAAACGACAGGCGCCGCGCTGAAAAACAGCGCGGCGCCTGAATTGAATGCACATCTGCTATTAATCGTAAAGGAAGTTCAACGCAATCACGTCGTTTGCGTTGAAAGGCCGGTTGGTGGTAGCGCCAAGGCATGCCAGCATCCAGGAGCCGGCATCCGGTCCGGTTGGAGTACCGGGAATGTGTACAGCGCCAACGGTGCTTGCACCTTCGTTACCACCGGAGCCGCAGCTATAAGCGCGGTTCATGTAGTCGGTATGCCGGAAGCCAATGCAATGACCCATTTCGTGGGCGATTACAGTTGTCATAAAGCCAGCGCTGTAGTTGTTGTACTTTTTAGCATAAAGTATCTCGTCATGAGGATTACCACCACTTGGGAAGCCTGCAGAAGCGATATACTGGCCGGTATTGACGACCCGGATGTTGATGTCTCCGCCGCCCGAAGAGCCTCCACGTGCGAAGGTAAGTCCAAGATTCTCCGCATTGTAGCGAGCAATGGCGGCGTCAATGGCGCTGGATAGCCCGGAGGTGATGTTGCTGCCACTGGTAGTCACCGTAATGACGCGGGGCAGGCCCGTTACTAAATTGGTTGTCCGATACTGCTCAGCGTTTCCAACGACTAAATTGTGCGTTTCGCCAGGTCCATGGCCATGGAGATCTTCTTCAGTCAGGAAGATATCGCCTTCCACGATATAGCCACCATCAGTTTCAAACGCGCCTTCAGAGCTAAAGCCCAAAGCGGCAATCTGTTCCTTCACTTCCTGTGATAAGCCGTTGTCAGAGATGGAGTCTTTTCCATCAGATCCGCAAGAATTCAGGCCGGCCAATAGCAAAGCTAAGGCAGAGAAAAGTAGAGTTTTTTTCATGGTACTGCAAAAGTTTAAATGTGATGAAGAAGCGATTTGTATAAAAATCGCTGAAATGTAGGATATTTTATTTAAGAACAAAAGTGTAGAATTAAATTTTTCTTTAAACGATTATTTTTTAAAATTTTGTCTGTAAAACTAAATATCGCAGAATTATTGTTTGATTAATGGTTTAGTTATAACTATTTGATTTTCAACAGGCAGGTCGGCTGGCTGCCGGTTGTTGAACAGGTTTGGTCAATGCACCTGATCACACCGAATAAACAACCGGGCAGATAAGCAAATCAACAAATAATCTCCCTACCTTTGCACCCGTTTTTAAACCACAATATCCTCCGTTATGCTCACGGTAACCGATCTGGCTTTGCAATATGGCAAACGCGTGCTTTTTGAAGAGGTTAACCTCAAATTTACACGCGGCAATTGCTACGGTGTCATTGGTGCCAATGGCGCAGGCAAATCCACGTTCCTTAAAATCCTTGCCGGCGAAATTGACGCCAACCGCGGCAGCGTATCGCTTGAACCCGGCAACCGCATGGCCGTGCTGAAACAGAACCACTTTGAGTTTGACGAAGAAGAGGTATTGAATACGGTCATCATGGGCTATCGGGAGCTGTATGACATCATGGTAGAAAAAAATGCCATCTACATGGACCCTGACGCCACGGATGAGGATGCCATGCATGCAGCAGAACTGGAAGCAAAATTTGGGGAAATGGGCGGCTGGAGCGCCGAAAGCGACGCGGCAGAATTGCTGAGCAACCTCGGTATTTCAGAGGCCCTGCACTACCGGAGAATGAAGGAACTGACGGGTGCAGAAAAAGTGAAGGTACTGCTGGCCCAGGCGCTGTTTGGCAACCCCGACCTGCTCTTGCTCGATGAGCCAACCAACGACCTCGATGCGGAAACCATCACCTGGTTGTGCGATTTTCTGGCTGATTTTAAAAATACCATCATCGTGGTGTCGCACGACCGTTATTTCCTCGATATGGTGTGTACCCATGTGGCCGATATTGATTTCAAACGCGTGAGCCTCTACACCGGCAACTATACTTTCTGGTACGAAACAAGCCAGATGATGGCCCGTCAGATGGCCGATAAGAACAAAAAAACGGAGCAGCGTAGGGCTGAATTGATGGAGTTTATCCAGCGGTTCAGTGCCAACGCCTCTAAGTCAAAACAAGCAACCTCCCGCAAAAAAGCGCTGGAAAAACTCAACCTTGAGGAAATACGGCCTTCCAGCCGGAAATACCCTTATATCGCATTCAAGCCGGAGCGCGAGCCGGGCGACCAGATCCTGCGCATCGAAGGCTTGTCCAAACGAGGCAATGACGGCGACTGGTTGTTTCGTGACCTTAGTTTTTCAATGAACAAAAACGACAAGATCGCCCTTATCAGCCGCGACAGTACAGCCCTTACAACGTTTTACAACATCATGGGCGGCGTAGAACAGGCAGATAAGGGAAACATCGAATTTGGTCAAACAATCCTATGGGAATACCTGCCCAACGACAATTCCGCCTTTTTTAGCGGCAATAACGACAATGACCTCATCAACTGGCTGCGTGAATATTCCAAAGAAAAAGACGAGCAGTTCATCCGTGGCTTCCTCGGGCGCATGCTCTTTAGCGGGGAAGAAGTGTTTAAAAAATCGTCTGTGTTGTCCGGAGGAGAAAAAGTACGCTGCATGTTCGCCAAAATGATGCTTCAGAATCCGAATTTCCTGCTTTTAGACGAACCGACCAACCACTTGGACCTCGAATCCATCAGCGCTCTGAACAACGGTCTTACCGACTTCAAAGGCAACCTGATTATGACTTCACACGACCACCAGTTGCTGCAAACGGTATGTAACCGCGTCATCGAAATCGGTCCTGGCGGGGTCATTGACCAGCTGATGTCGTTTGAAGAATACCTGACTTCGGATAAGATCAAGGGGCTGAGGGCGGCGTTGTATCGCGGGGTGACGGTATGAGTTTGCCATGCAGGGCTTTTCTTTATCATGCATACAGGGCTTTTCACAGGGGACATATGTTCTATGTGGTGAAAAAATCATTGTCGTTTAATCCAAACTCATGAAATACCTACTCCTTCTTTTCTCCCTCTTATTCACAACGGCTGCTTTCACTCAGGACAAACCCGCCTACATCCTTTATGACGCTAAAGGCAAAAAAATCAGCTACCAGAAAATGATCAGGGTATTGCGGGAAAAAGACATTGCGTTGTTTGGAGAATACCACAACAACCCGATTTCGCACTGGTTGCAATTGGAAGTCACCCGCGATTGCCAACAACACCGCAGCCTGATTCTTGGAGCCGAAATGTTTGAGCGCGACAACCAGGAGGCTGTGAACCGCTACCTGAAAGGAGAAATTGACGACAAGCAACTGGCAGAACAGGCACGCCTTTGGAAAAATTATGATACAGACTACGCTCCGCTGGTCAATTTTGCAAAAGCCAATAACCTGCCATTCATCGGTACAAACATTCCAAGAAGATATGCTTCCTTAGTAGCCAAAGGAGGATTTGAAGCCCTGGATACTCTGCCTGCTGAAGCCAAAACCTGGATCGCTCCATTGCCCATTGTTTTTGACCCGGAATTGCCCGGCTATAAAAAGATGGTTGAAATGATGGGTGATCACGGCACGCCCAATATTGTCAAAGCACAGGCCATTAAAGACGCTACGATGGCGCATTTCCTGATGCAGGCTTTTCGCCCCGGCAGCCTTTTTATCCATTACAACGGATCTTACCACTCCGACAACTACGAAGGCATCCTCTGGTACCTGCGCCGGCAAAATCCTTCGTTGCGGTATGCCACCATCTCGACGGTTTCTCAATCCAACCCGCACGTCTTGTTGCCCGAAAACAAAGGCATTGCGGATTTTATCATTTGTGTGGATGAGGATATGACGGGGACGTATTGAAAAACGGTGGACGGTGGACGGTAGACGGTGGACGGTGGACGGTGGACGCGCGCGAGTGTTCAATTAACTGTGTCAGTTTCTTTTCCCGTGTCAGCGCCGGTTCGCCCTTGGCCTACGGCCTCGGTCTTCACCGGTGCGGACACGGGCTCATTTTTCCAGGTACTTGCTAAAGGCTTCCCCAAATTTTTCAACCAGTTCCTTCTGGATGGCTTTCCAGTTGTAGGCCTGTTTTTGCCAACTTTTTCACTGTGATTCAGTGCCGTAGTTGTTTAATTTAAGCTCGGTCAGAAATCCATACTCCTTTGGATTTGGCCACTTTACGCATGATCCGTTGCGATCCTTCTACCGGATTGGTCGTGTAAATCATGCGTCGAATGTGCTCCCCAAATCCATAAAAGCCATCAATTCAAACCAGTTTTCTTCCCACTTACCGTCTCCCGTCCACCGTCCACCGTCC
>JABWAJ010000025.1 GCA_013361075.1 Saprospiraceae bacterium
CTGAACCGCACGGCAGATTATCAGGCTGGCACGCAGTCATCGCAGCGGCAAACCGTCAAAGCGGTGGATTATGCCACGGTGAACCTGCCGATTGTGCTTTCGGATCAGGAAGCCAAGGTGGTGGCGGATGTGACGCTTTACAATGTGTGGGTTGGGCGCGTGCAATACCAGTTCACCGTACCGCCTCCGCCGCCATTTACAATTCCATTGGCATTGGTCAGCACAAAAGTAGCCTGATTGCTGCCTGTATTGCATGCCGACAAGGAAGTGGGTGTTGCAGCCGGTGCAGGCGTGACGGTCAAGGTAACGGCTACCGGGGCTGCGTTGCAACCCGATGCTCCCATCACCACCGCATAAACCGTGGTTGAACCAGAGGAAAAAGCCGCAGGGTTGGCAATTGGAATGGTAGCTGCCATATTGGTGTACCAGGACACTGCATTGGGTTGTCCCTGGTTCACCGTTCCATTTAGTGAGGTCAGGTTGAAAATTGCCTGACCGCCTCCCTGATCGCAAGCCTGGGCAGAAGCAGATGATGCCGGCGGTGCAAAGACCACCACTACGGGAACTGCTACTGTCAGCGATTCGCAGCCTGCGGCGTCTGTTACGGTGGCATATACCGTGGAGGGAAGTGTTGTAACGTTATTAATGTTTAAAGGTATGGTACCGGCGGCATTGGCATACCAGTTGACTGTATTCCCGGAGCCTCCGTTAATGGTGTTGATGGTACCCGGCAGGTCGTAAATGGCTACCGGCGGGACTAAAGTTACCACACAGACATTGAAAGTTGCCGGATTGGCCGTGGGCCGTGGGTTCACAATCAACTGTACGGCAACCGGCGCAGATTGGCAGGCACCGTTATCTACCCGTGCATAAACTGTAACCGTACCGGTAGTGAAATTTGTTGGATTGGGGATCACCACAGTGCCCCCGATATTGGAATACCAGGTTACGGTATTGCCACTTCCTCCGTTTACGGCATTGTTGGCATCCGTCAGGTCAAACGTAGCGGTGTTGCCCATTGTGGCACATTCCGTCAGCGAGGTTGGAAGTGCAGTAGGAGGTGCCGCCACGATAATGGAAATGGGTATCGGACTGGAGGGGCAACCATTGCTGGTTACCGTGGCATAAACTATGCCCGAGCCGGCTGTATAGCTACCCGGAGTACCAATTGGGATGGTTGCTCCCGGATTGGAAAACCAGTTTACGGTTCCCGAGCCCCCGGATATGGTATTGTTCAGCGTATTCAGGTTGAACGTAGCCTGCCCCCCTCCCTGGTCGCAAGCCTGCAACGGACCAGCCGGGTTGGCCGTGGGTGTTGCCGTAACGGTAATAGAAATAAGAGCGGCATTGTCGGAGGAGCAACCGTTGTTGGTTACGGTCGCAAAAGCCTGTCCTCCGGGGGTATTGACAACAAAAGCGTTTGGGTTGGCAATGGGTGTTGTTGCTCCGGCAGTAGTCCACCAGTTCACTGTTCCGGGGCCGCCCCCGGTTACCGTATTGTTGATGGTAGTCAGGTTAAAGGTAGCCTGGCCCATGGCATTTCCACATGCCTGAAGGTTGGCAGGGTTGGCAGGGGGCAAAGGAGTCACGTTTAGTTGTACGGCCTGGGGTGCCGAAACACAGGGCATTGTACCCACCACAGCATAAACCGTAGTCGTGCCGGTCGTAAACGCCGACGGGGTACCCACCGGGATCGTGGCCGCCATATTCGTGTACCAGGTCACCGTTCCTGACCCGCCATTAACCGTACTATTCAACGTGGTCAGGTTAAACGTTGCCTGGCCGGAGCCGTTGTCGCAAACGGCAAGCGGCCCGGCCGGGTTGGCCGTGGGTGAAGGGGTTACATTAAGCTGCACGGCTACCGGTGCCGACACGCAGGGCATCGTACCCACTACCGCATAAACCGTGGTCGTGCCGGTTGTAAACGCTCCCGGAGTGCCAATCTGCATGGTCGCCGCCATATTGGAATACCACGTGACAGTCTGCCCGGAGCCGGTATTGACCGTGTTGTTCAGACTGGTGAGGTTAAACGTAGCCTGCCCCATAGCATTGGCACAAGCCGAAAGAGGGCCGGCCGGGGCTGTAGCCGGAGCCGGATTGATGGTAATGACAAAAGATTCCTGATCTGAACAAAGTGAAGACTCATCGTAAATGTAAAGGATAGTACTCGCTGTAATGACGTCACCGGGAAAATATTGAGTGCCGGTTCCGTTCGTACCGGAATAATAAGATTCATTGCCGGTCAGGTTAGCGCCTGTAATGGCCGGCAGGGTATAAGATCCACAGACGGTTGGGTTGGGAATGTCGTTGAAGTCTGGGCCGCTGGGTGCCGGACCTACCGGAGGAGCAACACAACCCGAATTTCCATACATTGCCGGCGGAATGAAATAAGCACCATTCCCACCTACCAATGATGCTTGGTTATAGGTATACGAATTCGAACATCCCGTAGTTGTTCCCAGAAGACTCGTGCGCATTCCTGCCCCGAAATTGGTAAACCCTCCTGCCGACCGCGTACAAGAACTTTGGATGACATAAATACACCCCCCTGCGCCGCAAATACTTGCAAAATTATACATAGCATTGGCACCCGCACTGGTTTGCAAAACAACCATGGAGTTGGCCGGGACATTAAACCCGGGGCCAATCGAAATGACATTGGAGCAACCTGAAATCACGCTTGGATCACCGGCTTGCAAACCGCAGGCCCCTCCCGGCAGGTTGCCCATGTCTATATTGATGTCGTTGTTTTCGGGGCCAATGATGTTGTTATTGACGTCGAAACTGAATTGCAGGTCGTTGGTATTGAACCCGCCTCCGGAGTGAATGACTACAAATTCATTAAGTTGCTCTGTTCCGCAACCATCTACCAGGATGCCCAATACGGTAGGGCACTGCCCAAACCCTGCCAACGGCAGGCTCATCAACAAAACAACGGCCAGTTTCCGGCCTAAATTCCTGACGGTGTTACACAAGTGCATATATCCTGTTTGTTTGAGTGTTGGCTAACCTAACCAGTACGGGGTGTGTAATAAGGTGCAAGACCTGTTCTTTATTTGTTGAACCAGCGTTTAACAGAACGCTACGATAAAGATCGTTTATTCCCTCATTTCGCTGTTTGGGAAAATCGGAATTCGTCGCGCACCCGTCTTGCCGCTGCTCAGCACATTCGTCAAAATAAATCAGCTTGTCAATAAGGGAGTAATTGCCAAAAATCGCAAAAGGAGCGGGTTCAGAATTGGGGCAAAGTTAAGTCTTTTCTACAGATCGCCGCCTATGCTCTTGTTAAGCATAGATAAATTTTGGGGCAATAACCCGGGGCCTCTGTTTCCTGCCAGATATGAAATGGGTTTGTTACTTTTGAGTTTTTGCCTCAACAATCTCGTTCACATGCAGGAGAATAAGCTACCCAGGCCGGAAAATGCCATTGCCGCTTTTTTTGGAACCCCAACCGGTTTTGATCTGGTTGCCTTTGGCCGGGGCAATATCAACGACACCTGGAAATTGACGATTCCGGACAATGATCACCGGAGTCCATACCTGCTGCAACGCCTGAATCACGCAGTTTTCAAACGGCCTGACCAGGTAATGGCCAACATCTCGGCTATCGCCAGGCATTTGGTTGCAAAGAAATACAGCCCGGCAATTTTGCATCCGGTGGCCACCCTCGAAGGCAAGTCGCTCTTTTGTGACGAAAATGGTCATTACTGGCGTGTTTTCCCCTTTTTTGAGCACACCTCCACCCTGGATACGGTAGATCATCCAGAACAGGCTTTCGTGGCAGCACAGGCATTTGGCGTTTTTCTGGAAGCATTGTCTGACCTCGATGTAACGATGCTCTTCGAAACCATCCTGGGTTTTCACGACAGCGTGGCACGGCTGGAGGCCTTTCAGCATGCTGTGGAAAAAGACACTGCCGGTCGGCTGTCGGGGGTGCAGGCTGAGGTCAGCCTGGTATTAGAGGAAAGCTCGATTTTTCATACCCTTGCCGGCATCGGATTACCCCTGCGCGCCGTACACAACGATGCAAAAATCGGCAATATCCTGCTGGATGAACAGGCAAAAAGCGCCGTGGCAGTCATTGACTGGGATACCATTATGCCCGGATATTTGCTTTCGGATCTGGGCGACATTGCCCGCACTATGGCAGCTTCAGATTCCGAAAACGAACCGGATACCGCCAGGATTTCTTTCCGGATGCCGGTTTTTCAGGCCATTTGTGCCGGGTTTATCCCCCCTTTACTTGACATCCTGACTCCTGTTGAAAAAGCTACCCTGCATTTGGCACCCCGCTGGATCATTCTCGAACAGGCGATGCGCTTTCTGGGTGATTATTTAGCCGGCGACGTATATTACAAAACCAACCATCCGCTGCACAACATAGAGCGCGCACGCAACCAGATAGCATTATATCAATCCGTTCAGAAGCAGGAAGCAGCACTTCGTGCAACAGTAGAAAGGTATATAAAGGGCGTTTCTCAGCCTTGAAAAGCAGCTCAGTAGTTTCCGACAGACAACAAGACCAGTGTACAGGCCACCTCCGTTTCTATGCCTTTTTCGCTCGCCAAACGCATCAATTCGGGGTTTTCTGTACCCGGATTGAAGATCACGCGTTTGGGCTGCAAGCTAAAAATGTAGTCGTAATAGTCGCGCTGGTGTTCCGGATTGAGGTAAAGGGTTACGGTATCTACATCCTTGATATCAGGTTGTCCGTTTTGAATGGGTACGCCTTCGATTTCTCCCTTGCGAATGCCAACAGGAATGGCTTCATGGCCAAAAGCCCGCAATTTTTTGGCCGCGAGATACGCGTAGCGCGACGGATTGGGCGTAGCACCCAGAACAACTGTTTTTTTCATGGCTTGTATGTCACCCAAGGAGGGATAAAACGGCAAAAGGCACGTTGCAAAGCTTATCCACTCTGGGAGAAGCTTTGCAACTTATTAAATTTCCTTTCTTAAATCCGGAGGTGACCGTTTCCAAAAGATTTCACCCCACAGATCACTATTAAATCAGCAAACGGATCGGATCTTCCAGAATACTTTTGAAGGTTTGCAAAAATTGTGCGCCGGTAGCACCGTCCACCACCCGGTGATCGCTCGAAAGGGTCACGCGCATCATATTGCCCACCACTATCTGACCATCTTTGACAATGGGTTTCTCTACAATGGCACCGACGGCCATAATACAGGCATCCGGCGGGTTGATGATGGCCGTAAACTCTTCTATGCCAAACATACCCAGGTTGGAAATGGTGAAGGTATTGCCCTGCATTTCCTGGGGCTGGATTTTGCGCTCTTTCGCTTTAGCGGCAAATGCTTTGACTTCCGTATTGATTTGCGAAAGCGTTTTGACGTCTGCCTGGCGAATAACCGGTACCACCAATCCGTCCTCAACGGCTACCGCTACCCCAATGTTGATGTCTTTGTTGAAGCGGATTTTATCTCCCAACCAGGAAGAATTAACCGCAGGGTGCTGACGCAGTGAAGCGGCTACTGCCCGGATAACAAAATCGTTGAACGATATTTTGACTGGCGAAATTTCATTTACCTGCGTGCGCATCGCAATGGCTTTATCCATATTGATTTCAATCGTCAGGTAGAAATGGGGGGCCGTAAATTTGCTTTCGCTAAGGCGACGGGCAATGGTTTTGCGCATTTGGCTAACCGCTACTTCTTCATACTGGCCGCTTCCCGGGTAAACCGTTGGGGCAGGTGCCGGAGTTTCGGGTCTGGCGGCTGCAGGCGCGGATTTTTGCGATTCCAGTGCCGCTTCGACGTCTTTTTTGACGATGCGCCCGTGGTCGCCGGAACCAGCTACCTGAGCGATGTCTATGCCTGCATCTTTTGCAATGCTGCGGGCCAGTGGCGAAGCTTTTACGCGTTTGTCCTCAGCTTCTGATGCCGGAGAAGCACTCGCCGGAGCAGCAGCTGGTGCAGACGCCGCCGTTTCCACAACGGGAGCAGCTGCCTGCTGGCCATTGTTGCCATTGCCCTGAGCCGCAGCAAGCGCCGCCTTCCAGTCTTCACCTGCTTTGCCGATGACCGCAATGACCGCGTCAATAGGCACAGAGCCTTCTTTTACAGCGATGTGCAACAATACGCCATCGGTGAAACTGTCGAGTTCCATCGTTGCCTTGTCGGTTTCCACTTCGGCGAGCGTGTCGCCAGATTCTATTTTATCTCCTTCTTTTTTCAACCAGGAAACGATATTGCCTTCCGTCATGGTGTCGCTCATGCGTGGCATTTTGATGATCTCGGCCATAGCAGCAGTATTTTTTATGCTTTGTTAGATGCGTCTTTGGGCTTGTTGCCCGTTGCGATGCGCAAAAATGCAATATTTAGGCGATTTTTTTACCTTCTTGCAAGGAGGAAGATCGGAAAACCGCACCCTCGTCACAACAAAAAAACAAGGGTGCGGTTCTTTGGTTCTGAAAAAGCGATTACTGTTTTTGTACAGGGTAAGATAATTGGCGTCCGTTTTTCTCCAAATGTACCCAATACATGCCTGCTGGCCAGTTGGCAGTAGAAATCCGCCGCGACCAGCGTTTGTCAATATTTTCGGTAAAAGTATGGATCAGACGGCCTTCAGCATCGAGGATGCTGAAACGGCAGGGGCCTGTTGTTTGCGCCTCTACTTCTACGCGCAGGATTTCCCGAAAGGGATTGGGCGATAATTTTATGCGTTCCAGTCCCAAATCGGCAGGAAGCGTATTGATGGTCACCTGAACGGCTTCGGAAATACCCGAACAGCCAGTGGCATTCACTACTTCTACCCGGTAAGTACCGGTTTCTGTAGCTACGAAAACAGAATCCGTAGCGTCTTGCACAGGGTTGTCCTGAAAATACCATTGATATTGTGCAAAACCACTCGTGGCGGTCAAGGTTGCATTTTCTGTGGTGATGTTTACAATAACTGAATCAGGTTGGCTGATCACGAGGTTGTTCAGTTCGCGCTTGCACCCGATATTGTCCGTTGCTGTCACCCCATACGTTCCGGGTGCCAGGTTGGTGCCGTTGCCTGCCGACCACGCAAAGCTGACGGGGGGCGTTCCGCTTACAATATCCAGCGAAATACTGCCGTCTTCAGCGCCGTAACAACTGGCGTCGGTCACTTCTGCAGCGACTGAAAAGGAAGAACAACGCTCATGAATTTTGTAAATTTTACCGGATCCAAGCCCCGCGAGGTACAATTCACCGTTCACATCTTCACCAAAAGAAGATAAGTCGTTATTGATTGCGTTAAGCAATTCAATTTTGGTCCACCCACCCTGGCCGTTAGGTGTCAGAGACCAGATCCGGCCTGTACAGTAATCGGCGTAAAGGTAATGCCCGTAAAGATCGGGGTATTGACTGCCACGGTAAACATACCCGCCGGTGATGGAACAGCCACCGTTGTTCGAATGGTCATAAACAGCTACCGGTGCAACATAATTGCCAACAGGCCCGCAACCGTTGGTATTGTAAGGAGCATTGCCTTCGTAGCACCGCCAGCCGTAATTTTCACCGCCTGCACTGGATGCAGGCTGAAAATCAACTTCTTCCCAGGCACCTTGTCCAACGTCGCCAATCCAGAGGTCTCCTGTAAGCCGGTCAAAGCTGAACCGCCAGGGGTTGCGCAAGCCCAGGGCCCAAATTTCATTAGCCGTAGAGGTTGATCCCACAAAAGGATTAGTGGCAGGAATGGCATATGGGGCCCCGTTGTTTACATCAATGCGCAGCATTTTGCCCAGCAGGGAGGTTGGGGTTTGGGAATAGTTTTGAGGGTCACCTCCCGAGCCGCCGTCGCCAAGGCCAATATAGAGATAGCCATCCGGTCCAAAATGAACATCCCCGCCGTTGTGGTTGCTGTAGGGCTGAACCACCGGCAGTAAAACGACTTC
Source organism: Saprospiraceae bacterium (assembly GCA_013361075.1). Taxonomy (GTDB): domain Bacteria; phylum Bacteroidota; class Bacteroidia; order Chitinophagales; family Saprospiraceae; genus JABWAJ01. The sequence goes on from JABWAJ010000025.1 coordinate 7,880, forward strand.
GCTGTTTGGATCGGCCACATTCGGATCGGCAGTCACTGTAAAACGCGATATACGCGTATCGCCGTTGTTATTGGTATAATTTACATAAAAATAGTTGCTGTCCGGAAACTCAGGATGAAAGTCTAAACCCAATAACCCCCGCTCACTGCCTGAGCCGACACGTGGATCAATGTTGAGGAAAGGTGTTGGGAGGGTTTGCCCGTTTCCGTCAATGATGCGAATGATGCCATTTTGTTGTACGATGAACAATCGGTCGTCGCCAGCGTGGCGAATGGCGACCGGCTGTTGGAATCCGACGGCATAATCCTGTAGTTGAATAATTGGCTGCGCCTTAAGGGTCAGCGAAGCCAGGAGTAGCGCTGCTGTTGCAATTTTTTTCATGCTTAAAATTTTCCCGCTAAGATAGAGGCTTTCATTGGATTAAGCCGGATGAAGGCCCCGGGTGTGTCGGATTCGTGACTCACATCGCTTTCACCAGTGTTTCGTACAACGGAAAACGTTCCATCCATTGATTCACTTCACGGCGCGTGTTTGCGAGCAGGGCATCATCAGATACATGGCTGAGCACGGTATCAATCCAGTTTACGACCTGTTTGCAATCCTCTTCGTTGAATCCCCGGGTAGTTATTGCGGCTGTTCCAATGCGCATGCCGGAAGTGACCATGGGGGATTGGGTGTCAAAAGGAACCATATTTTTGTTGACAGTAATGTCCGATTTTCCGAGCGCCTCCTCGGCTGCTTTGCCGGTAACACCTTTTGAGCGCAGGTCAATGAGCATCAGGTGATTATCCGTTCCGTCCGAAATAATTTTATACCCACGGTCTACAAATTCCCTGGCCATGGTTTTGGCATTTCGCACTACCTGCTGACAATAAGCTTTGTACTCTGGTTGAAGCGCTTCCTGAAAAGCCACCGCTTTGGCAGCAATGACGTGTTCCAACGGGCCGCCCTGCATGCCGGGAAAAACACCGCTGTCTAAAATGGCCGACATTTTGATGAGATCGCCTTTTTTGGTCGTTTTGCCCCAGGGGTTATCGAAGTTTTTGCCCATCATGATGATTCCGCCACGAGGCCCTCGGAGGGTCTTATGGGTGGTAGAAGTTACGATATGGCAGTGTTCCATCGGGTTGTTGAGCAATCCGGCGGCGATGAGTCCGGCAGGATGTGCAATGTCTGCCAGCAACAAGGCTCCAACTTTGTCGGCAATTGCCCGGAATCGCGCATAATCCCAATCGCGTGCATACGCTGAAGCGCCGCAAATGATGAGTTTGGGCTTCACTTCCAATGCTTTGGCTTCCACCTTATCCATGTCAATGAGGCCGGTTTCCTGCTCCACTCCATAAAAATGCGGTTCATAAACCTTACCGGAAAAGTTAACCGGAGAACCGTGCGACAAGTGCCCGCCGTGCGAAAGATCAAAGCCGAGAATCCGGTCGCCGGGTTGCAGCAAAGCCAGAAAAACAGCTGCATTCGCTTGTGCGCCAGAGTGGGGCTGCACATTGGCATAGGACGCACCAAACAGCATTTTAAGCCGGTCAATGGCTAATTGTTCTACCTGATCTACCACTTCGCACCCGCCATAGTAGCGGCGTCCGGGGTAACCTTCGGCGTATTTGTTCGTGAGGCAGCTGCCCATGGCATCCAGCACTGCCTGGCTGGTAAAATTTTCAGATGCAATCAGTTCGATGCCGTGACGCTGTCTGTCTAATTCTTTTTGCAGCAAGTCGAAGAGCTGAGTATCTTTTGGCATTGTTCCTTGTTATATAGTTCAAATAACCCGGATTGAAAGCCGGGAAGGTTTAAAATATTACAAATTTCGGGCAAAAGTACAATAAATCCGGCAACAAAAACCTTTATGTAGCCGTAACAATGGTACACCTCCCGATACTTCGACACTGGGTATAAATAAAGAAATTAATGTTGGGTATATCTAAAAAGCGACTCTTGACCGCCCTGTTTTTTTGCGGCACTTTATTTTCCGCTGATGCTGCTACTGATCGGTATCGTTGCATGTGGCGTGATGATCCTTCCACAACGATGGTCATTGGCTGGGATCAGGTATCCGGTACAACGCCTACTGTTTTGTACGATGTGGTAGACAATGGGCAGAAAGCAGCTCTGTATAAAAGTTCAGTAAAACCCACTTTCAGCATTTCTTCTAAAGGAATGAAAAATCATTTTGCCCGGCTTACGGGCTTAAAACCCAATACAGTCTATTATTTTATCATCAAAGACAGCGAGGGGGTCAGCAAAAGATTTTCTTTCCAGACTGCACCGGCTGATCCCAATTCGAGGATATCCATCATTGCAGGCGGCGACTCCCGCAATCACCGTGAAGCACGGCGTGACGCCAACCGCTTAGTCAGTAAATTGCGCCCGCATGTCATTTTATTCAATGGAGATATGACTGGTGGCGATACTGCCCCTGAATGGCGCGAATGGTTTGATGACTGGCAGTTGACGATTGGGAGCGATGGCCGCCTGTTCCCGCTGATTGTGGCGCGAGGCAACCATGAAGCATCCAATCAACCGCTGATTGACCTCTTTGATGTCAAGCAGCCTGATGTTTATTATGCCCTCAATATAGGAGGTAATCTGATTCGGGTCTATACCCTCAACTCGATGATTCCTGCAGGGGGTGCCCAGCGCGAATGGCTGGAAAACGACCTGAAGACTGTGGGAACCCAGGCTACCTGGCGCATTGCTCAATACCACCATGCCATTCGTCCGCATCATGCTGACAAAACGGAAAAAGATGAATTGTTGCTCAACTGGGCTACCTTCTTCCATAAATACCGCCTTCATCTGGCCATTGAATCCGATTCTCATGTTACAAAAGCAACCTGGCCGGTACGGCCTTCCAGAGAATCGGGCAGCGATGAAGGATTCATTCGCGATGACGAAAACGGGACGATTTACGTAGGAGAAGGCGGCTGGGGCGCCCCACTCCGCGAAAACAACGATGATAAATCCTGGACGCGCAACAGCGATAGCTTTAATCACTTCAACTGGATTTTTGTAGATGGGCAAAAAATGGAGATCAGAACCATAAAAACAGACGGCTCGAACAAAGTCCAGGAAGTTGACCATAAAAATATTTTTAATGCTCCTGTCGGGTTGGTCGTCTGGACACCCAGTAACGGCGATGTCATCACGGTGCGCAATACGAAGCCTGCTCAGGTTGCCGCAGCAACCATGCCCCCTTCCTCCGGCACAATTCCAGCGCCGGGAGGCGATGTGCTGGCTTCCAAACAAGGCGGCCATAGTGTATCCGGGTTTTCCATTGGCAAAAGAGAAAGCGATGTTGCCATTCGCTGGACGGGCCGGAATGAACCGGATGCCATTACGTATGAAATCCACCGCTCGCTGGATGGCGGCAAGCAGTTTAAGTTACTGGCCTCTGTGCCGGGTAAAGGCAAGGTTGAAAAACAGGATTATGCCCATTTGGACAAGGGATTTGCGGTGAACAGCCAGTTTAAAAATGCCCTGTACCGGATCAAAGCCATCCGCAAAGACGGCCAGTTCAGCTTTTTCTCTCCTGACCCGCCAGCCCCTGATCCAGCCCAGGCTCAGGCTCAGGTTCAGGCAGATCCTTCTAAAAAACCGAAAGAAGAGGTACCTGACAAACCCAAAGAAGAAGACAATAAGCTGATCCCTGACCCGGCCACCGGTGCAGTACGCATCAAGTACAATTTGGCCAAAACATCCAATGTGTTGGTTTTGCTAACGGACGCTCAGAATAAAGAAATTTCAAAGGTGCCGCTCAACAACCAGCCACCGGGCGCTTACAACAAATCACTCGACCTGAGCCGGATTGGCAAGGGCAAATACACCCTAGTCATCAAAGCTGAAGGGTCGGTGGTCGCTCAGTACCAGGTAGAAAAAGGTTGATCCCCGCCATAAAAAATAAAAAAGGCAGTCCTTTCGTGACTGCCTTTTTGCTTTTGGAAAATCGGGGAACATAAACAATCAAGCTTCCTCTTCCGGCCCTTCTGCTGCTTCTGCTTTCATTTGTGCTGCATTGACCGCTGAAATTTCCTTGTCTATGTAATACAGACTTTGCGGGCCATCGCCGATCAGGCGAATGCGGTCTATTATGCTGCGCATCAGCGCTTCTTCTTCGCGTTGTTCAAGGACGTACCATTGAAGGAAATGGAGTGTTGAGTGGTCCTTGTTTTCATAGCATTTCGACAACAGTTCATTGATGGAAGCCGTTACTTTCTGCTCGTGCTGGTAAACCATCTCAAACATGTCCTGAACCGACTTGAATTCGTGCGGCGGCTGCTTGATAGCAGGCGTCAGTGCAAAACCATCTACTTCGCTCAGGTAATTAAAAATGCGCAACATGTGCTGGCGCTCTTCGGCAGACTGCCGGTGCATGAACTGGGAACACCCGGCCAAACCTTTGCTGTCACACCACGAAGCCATGGAAAGATAGAGGAAAGAGGCATACCCTTCCAGAGCAATCTGCTCGTTGAGCGCCTTTTCCATGTTTTTGGAAATCATAGTTCAATGTTTTGTTGAATAAAATAGAGGGAAATATAGCATTTATTGAAAAGGTAAACCTAAATCAGGGGAGTAAAATAACACAGGAAAGATTCAAATGTTTATCTTTTGGCTCCTTGTTAAATGGGCAGTGCAAAACAATCTGAATTTTTAGAACAGCATTAAACCTTATTGCTCCCGTTCAGTCTATGTAAACAAAACCGGAAACTTGCAAGTGCCAGACCAACAGTTACAGGATGAGCAAATCCTGATGTGGATGAAGGACGACCAGCAATCGGAACGAGGCTTCCGTTTGTTGTTGCAGAAGTATCAGGAGCGCCTGTACTGGCATATTCGTAGAATGGTGACCGAACACGAGGATGCAAACGATGTTTTGCAAAACTGCCTGATCAAAATTTTCAGAAACATCCGGCAGTTTGAAGGCAAATCTCAATTGTACACCTGGTTGTACCGGATTGCAACGAATGAAGCAATTACTTTTCTGACCCAAAAGAAGCGTCAGCAAGTATCATCACTCGACAACGATGAAAGCCATCTGGCCAACAAATTGCGTGCCGATGCTTTTTTTGATGGCAATGAAGTACAAATTCAACTGCAATTGGCACTTGAGCGTTTGCCCGAAAAGCAACGGCTTGTTTTTCAATTGCGTTATTTTGATGAGATGAATTACCACGATATGTCTGAAATGCTTGGCACTTCAGTTGGCGCCCTGAAAGCGTCTTTTCATCACGCCGTGAAAAAGGTAGAAACATACCTTTCCGGCGTCCAAATTGATTGAGGTTATGAAAAAGCAGGATGATCTAAAAAAGGAACTTGAAGAATTGTCTCCCTTGCTGAGCAAACTAAAAGCGCAGGACAACCCTTTTAAAGCCCCGGAAGGCTACTTTTCTTCGCTCCCGGATGAATTGATGGCACGGTTACGCCATGCAGAACAGCCTTTGCCTGCTCCGGTGCAATCAGGCTGGTCAACGCGATTGTTGGAATTCCTGGAGTCATTAATTCAGCCGCGACTCGTAGTGGGGTTTGCCACAATTGCTCTACTGATTGTGGCCGGAGTGCTTTGGTTGCGTCAGGAATCCGGTAACGAGGTGTCCGAACAACTGGCTTTGTTCTCAGATCTGAGTGCAGAAGAAGTAAATGCCTACGTCACTGAAAACATTGACGCCTTCGAAGAAGAAGAACTGATGGTGGCTGTTGAAGAAAGTGGAATTGAAGTGGAAAATTCCCTGCCGGCCATTGATCTGGATGCTCAGGCGATAGAAGAATACATGGAAGATGCCATCCACGAAATGGATGAAGAAGATTTAGAATCTTTGTTTTAACAACACCCAGCATAAAACACATTACAATGATGGTCAGGAAGATATTTTTGGGAACGCTGCTCTGCTTTTTGTTTGCAGGAAACGGGTTTGGGCAAGTACTCGACGACGACATGGAACGCCCGGGAGATAAAGTTCAGGCTGCAAGAGTTGCTTACATCACCCGCTGGCTGAATCTGACGCCCCAGGAATCAGAACGCTTTTGGCCCCTGCACAATGAATATGAAGGGGAAATGGAAAAAATCCGCCGCAAATACCAACCCGCTAAGCGTCCGGAAGACATGACGGATGCCGAGTCAGAGCGCCTCATCATTTCCCGGTTCGACATGGAACAGGAATTAATCGGGTTGAAGCGAGATTATTACCAAAAGTTCAAAGCAGCCATTCCGCCAAGGAAAATCGTACAGTTTACCCTTGCAGAAAAAGAATTTCGCAAAGAGCTGTTGCGCAAAATGCGCGAAAATGCTCCACAAAAACAGGGCAATCTGAGGCCCGGTGCCAATCGTCGACGCAATTAAGAACTGGAAAAAATCATCACAAAGGCTTTTTTAGAGACGTTCTCCGAAAAGATTCCGGTAAACTCTGCTTCAGGAGTTGTGATGGGATCGTCCGGAGGACGTTTTTTTATTATAATTTTTACAAATAATTAAAAAATAGCATTTTATAAAAAAAAGACCATTCCCTTTGACTTACCTACCGTTTCGTTAATTTTGCTTGCGAAAGCTAACTTTTTCCATAGTTTTCCGATATAATCAGATAGCAGCCATGGCTTGCTTTGATTCATTAATGCAGTGGATATAAAACCCGGGTATGGATCCTATGAACAATGGTTGGGACAGTCAGACTGGAACAGAACTGGTAAAGCGATACGAGACGCTCTTACAGGACAACTTGCCTTGTTTCTTTGAAGAAAAAGAGTTTCTGCGTATTGTAGGGTTTTACGAAACTGAAGAGCAATGGGACCGTGCCCTCGAAGCGGTTGATCACGCCCTCAATTGCTACGGCTATTCTACTGACCTTCATTTGAAAAAAGCGCAACTGCTCATCGAAGGGCACAAAGAAGCCCTGGCGCTGCAAGTACTGGAACAGGCTGCTATTTTCGACCCTTCCGAACCCGGAATTACCCTGATGAAAGCAGAAGCATTGTGCTATCTCTATCGCTACGAAGAAGCACTGGAACTACTCGAAAACCTGAAGATGGGAGCCGACGCAGCAAGCCTGAGTGACATTTATATGATAGAAGCCCTCGTCTACGAGACCCAGGAAGAATACGAACGGATGTTTTATGCCCTGCGCGCCGCTTTGCTGGCTGATTTTGGCAATCAGGATGCCGTGGAAAAACTGGGAATTTGTATGGAGCTTTCCCGGAAATACAAAGAAAGCATTCCTTTGTATGAAGAAGTACTCGACCACAACCCTTATGCTTATATGGCCTGGTACAACCTGGGCCATGCACATGCCTATTTCAGCAATTATGAAGAGGCTATAGAAGCTTACGAGTTTGCCATCGCTATTAACGATCAATACGAGTTTGCTTTTCGCGACTGTGCCGATCTCTGTTTTGAATTAAAGCAATACGTAAAGGCCCTGCGCTACTATTTAGAAATTGCAGAGCTTTCCGAGCCTGACAGCGATTTAATGCTCCATATTGGCCAGTGCTATCAGGAATTAGGGCAAAACGATATGGCACGTGACTACTACCAGCGGGCATCCCAACTGGATCTTTTCAACGACGAAGCATATTACTGCACCGGTCAGACATTTTCTATAGAAGAAAATTGGAAACAGGCCCTGCGTTTCTACAAACGCGCTATCCAGATTGATTACCACCGGGAAGAATACCATGCAGCCATCGCCTGGACTTATCACCGGCTTGGACAAAAGGAAGACGCCGACCGCCATTACCGGGAAGCAATAGAACTGGCTCCGGAGGAAAGTAATTTCTGGCTTGAATACGCTGGAGCACTGTTGGAAACCAATCGTTTGGACGAAGCCCTGGAATTATTGGAAGAAGGTTCGGAACTCACGGCAGAAACTGAATTGCTCTATTGCCGCATCGCCTGCTTGTTTGCTGCCGGAAAGCGACAGGAAGCCATTTATTGGTTGGGAGAAGCACTTGCAGAAGCATTTGATAAACACAAGAGCTTATTTGAATGGGCACCTGCACTGGAAAATGACAGCCAGGTCATGGCGCTAATCGCGTCTTATTCGCTGCATTAAGAAATTATTAACAAAGAAGGTGCAACAAAAAAAAGCTCAAAGTAGTTTTTTACTATAGCAAAGAGACTTGTTTAAAGTTGGTTTTTCGTTTTGTTTTGATGCGTCTGTCCTGATCAACAGGGCAGACGTTTTTTATTTCATCTCTTCAAACAACTCCGCAAAAGCAAAACGCCCCCCGTCAAAAAGCCCAAGGTCACTGAGTTTGAGTTCCGGAATCACCAACAAAGCCATGAAAGACAAGGTCATGAATGGCGCTCCAAGCCGGCAGCCCAGTGTATTTTTCGCCCACGAATCTATTGCTGCATATTGTTGTGCAACTTCATAACCGTCTGCATTGGTCATGATGCCCGCCACCGGCAGTGGCAATACCTGCAATTTTGCACCGTCTGTAGCAGCAATCCCACCCTTGTGTTCAATGATGGCATTTACCGCCTGGCACAGGGAATCGTCATCGGTCCCTACGGCAATGATGTTGTGTGAATCGTGCCCAACACAGGAAGCAATGGCACCCCGACGTAACCCAAATCCGCGAATGAATGCAACTGCGGGGGGAGCTGTCCGATAGCGATTGACTACAGTAATTTTCAATAGATCGTTATCCGCGTCCGCTACCGCCCGGCCTCCCTGTTGTTTCACCGGTGCAATGCCGCTGCGGGTAACAATTTCACCGTCCAGGGCTTCAATGTATCTGATATTGCCGGTTTTTGCCTCAATCTGAAAATCCTCCGGCTTTTTCTGATCGGTTTGAAATTGGTTGATGACGGGCGCTTCGACCCGGTCAATCAGGGTTCTGCCGTTTTCTGCCACTTTTTGGCCGTTGATATAAGTAGCGCGCACCCGGAATGTTTCGAGAGCCTCCAGTTCAATAAAATCAGCCGGATCACCAACGCGCAACAGCCCTACATTCAGCCCGTAATGTTGAACGGGATTGAGGCAGGCTACGCGCAGCACGTCGAATAAATCACATCCTTTTTTTAGTGCTCTGGCTGCCAACGCATTGATATGGCCGGTAATCAGGTCATCGGGGTGTTTGTCGTCAGAGCAAAAAAAGATGCGATCCGGAAATTGTGGCAATAAAGGAACCAGCGCTTCAAAATTTTTGGCGGCGCTCCCTTCGCGAATGATCACTTTCATACCCAATTGCAGCTTTTCCAACCCTTCTTCGTACGTAAAACACTCATGATCGGTGCTGATGCCTGCAGCAATGTAGCGTTTGGCATCATCACCGCGCAACCCTGGCGCATGGCCGTCAATGGGTTTGCCCAGCGATTTTGCTGCAGCAATTTTAGCCATTACGACAGGGTCATGGTACAGAACACCAGGGTAATTCATCATTTCAGAGAGGTAGGTAATTTCCGGCATGCGCAAAAGTTCTTCAACTTCTGTTGCCGTCAATGTTGCTCCGGCTGTTTCAAACCCGGTTGCCGGCACACAGGATGGCGCTCCAAAGTAGAATTTGAACGGTACCTGCTTTCCGTTTTCGATCATGTAGCGTACCCCTTCCATGCCGAGCACATTGGCAATTTCATGTGGGTCGGATACCGTAGCTACGGTGCCGTGCACGACGGCCATTCGCGCAAATTCAGACGGAATCAGCATAGAGCTTTCTACATGCACATGCGCATCCACAAAACCCGGCATCAGCCAGGGGCCTGCCGCAGAAGCTTCGCCGGTGCGTTCAATCTGACTGATTTTACCTTCGCTGATGTGGATGATTCCGCTGTAAATTTCGCGGGTTTCGATGGAAATGATGTTGCCTGAGATTTGCATGGGAAGGAGCCTTTTAACATAAAAAAATCGCCGCGGACCAATAAGCCGGATCCTGTAATTCCGACCGAAGCCGGAATCTCCATCATTTATCTGGCCCTGCCGTCACCGGCAGGATCTAGCTGCCTACCCCTCCCGGCTTTCCAAAAGGAAACCTGAGCGCGCAACTCTGTAGTTCTGTGCAGCCAGGCTGCACCCGAACGACCGGGATGTACATGGCATTTCAACCCGCGAGGTTTATCCCTTCCTGCTGTTACCAACCGGAAGCGTGCGCTCTTACCGCACGTTTTCACCCTTACCCCGGCCCGAAAGCCGTGGCGGTATAGTTTTCTGCGACACTTTCTGTGCTTTACCGGCAAGCCGGCAAAACCCCACCCGTTAGGTGGCGCGGCGCGCTGCGTTGTCCGGACTTTCCTCGAATATTCCTGCCGAGTCCAGAAAAACTGGTGGGTTTTTTGGTTGGAGGCAGGAAATATCCACGATGGAGTAGCCCACGGCGAATCCTAAAAATACGCATTTGTAATGGATTGCGGGGTAAAAAATTCGATGGAGCCTGCTTTTACATTTCCTTTACATTGTTTTACAGCCATTTATTGGCAGCGGATTCTCCTGGCTATACTTTTGTGGTGTGGTTAATTTTTGTTTTCGACTGCACTGTTTACGGGAGAGAACAAGTTGAGAAACCACCTGTGTCGCAAAATTTCCTGACTTTAAAAAAATATCAAACATGAAAAAAACAAAAATTGTAGTACTCCTGATCCTGTGCAGTGCTTTTTTTACTCTCGCTTTCGGACAGAACTGTTCGGCTGCTTTTGTGAATGACAAAATTGTGGTGGACGAATACACGACTACTGGCAAATGCGTCCTTCCGGCATCCACTACCGGCCTACTGACTGTACAAACAGCCGAGCTGTCTCCTGAAAAAAGCATTCCTACAGGAAAACTGTCTTTCCAAATTGCCATCCGCCATGAGCAGTTAAATACGCTGCGCATGTATTCCAAAGACACCTATCGCCAGATTGCCATTGAAAAAGTACTGGAAAAGTGCCAAAAAGGCGATCACATTGTGCTCCTGATGCTGGAGGAGGGTTATGCCCTGCCACACCATGAGATTTTGGTTCAATAAAAATCAATCCAATGACCTGTCAATTGCTTTTTGCAGGGCTGCTTTTCGCTTTTTCGCCCGGGCATGTGTACCGTTCCTCTGACTGGGGCTCAATCTGGGAGTTGGCCTACGAGTCGCCTGATAAAAACCTGTTTTTTACCCTGACGGCAGCAGACACCGTCATCTACTTTTGCAAAAATATTGGGTGCTGACGGTGTTTTTCAGGGGTATACCCCATTGCCTGGGAGGTATGTCTTGCTTTCTACGCTAAATTGCTGTGGCTACTTTCCTACATTGCCCTTATTTTTGCAGGAATGAACCGAAATTCGATTAAAACTTCTGCGATCATCCTGGCATTGCTTTCCGTAAGTTTGCTTTCGGTGCAATGGGTCACCCGCCAGCAGGCTGAGCCGCTGACAGGACAACGGCTTTCTGAAAAAGTAAACCTTGCCCTGCGGCGCACGGCGCACTACCTGCTGGCAGCAAGCGGGGATACCACTTCGCGCATCCCTCCGGTGCAGCAAGTTGGCGACAGCATTTGGCTCATCCGCCTGGAACGACCATTCAATTATGATACCCTGCCTGAATTGTTATCTGCTTCTTTTGAAGTACATGGCATTGATGCCAACTACAATGTTGCTGTACTTGATTGTAAAGACGGGGAAGTGCAACTGGGGTACAATTTTTTAGATTTTCTATTGGAAAAAGAAGTTCCCTGCGGCGGGCGCGAACTGGAAAGCGGCTGTTACAACCTGCAGGTGACTTTTGTGCCTCCCAACCCGCAAAAGGGTCCACTGTGGGTTTTGATCAGCGGCGGTGTACTTGCTCTGCTGGCCATTGGTGGCTGGTGGTGGACAAAGCAGCAAATACCGCCATCTCCCATTGCTTCCCCCGCCGAAGTCGCCGATCCGGGTGTGCTTCAATTTGGCAACTCCAGCCTTGATCCGGCCAACCTGATCCTTTTTGTAAATGGCATACAACACCAACTCACTTACCGGGAAGCCAAACTGCTCCAGCTATTTCTCAGTCATTCCAATCTCTTGCTGGAACGGGAATTCATCCTCAAATCAGTCTGGGAAGACGAAGGCATCATCGTAGGCCGCAGCCTCGACGTTTTTGTGTCGCGCCTCCGGAAGTTACTGAAAGCGGATAACGCGGTACAGATTGCGACGGTACATGGGGTGGGGTACCGGCTGGAGGTGGGGTGAGGAGATCACATTTCCGTACTCTGCGTCGCGTTTTTTAAAGTAAGTGAACAATACCTGCGGAACAGCTGACTTATTTTAAACCGTGAACAGGCATCTTTTTCTTCCACATGCAACCCTTCCTGCCACTTCTGCCACTCATATTCAAAACAACCTGCCATGCAGCATCCACTCGACCGGATTTTGGTCGAATCGTTTCTACTGACGCGGGAAGAAGGCATTTTTCGCCTGTTGTACCGTCGACATGCCCCGGCCTTGTGGCGGCTGGCACTTCGCCTGTGCGACGGAGATGCAAACGCAGCTGAAGCAATTGTTCAGGAAGCCTGGGTGAGGGCAGTGGAACGCCTGCCCGGATTTGAATGGAAATCAGCCTTGCGCACCTGGCTGGCCGGTATTGTGGTGCATTGTCGGAAAGAAGCCTTGCGTCGGGAATCTCAACAGCGAAAACGGTTTGAAGAACCTGATGCTGGTTTAAAAATTACTGCACAGGTCGAAGATCCGGCATTGCGCATGGATGTCGCCACAGCCTTTGCGCAGTTGCCGGAAGGCTACCGGACGGTGCTCACCCTGCATGATCTGGAAGGGTACAAACACGAAGAAATTGCGGCCATGCTGGGTATCGCAGTTGGCACCTGTAAAAGCCAGCTGCACCATGCGCGGCGTGCTTTTCGGGAAATTTATCAATAATACCGCTTATGGAAAATACGGATAACGAACTGACTCCGCAGGAAAAATCCCTGCTTGACCCTTCCGGCCAAAGGATAGAGCTACCACCTCATTTAT
>JABWAJ010000515.1 GCA_013361075.1 Saprospiraceae bacterium
GCGGTGTTCAGAAACACTCATCCAAATGGGGCCTCGTTTCAATCCCCGCTTCTCGAACCCGAGATGCGCACGGCGCATTCTACACCTCACCCCGTTGTTCCGGCTTCCTGAACGATAAAGGCACCCGTATATCCTTTAGACTTGGCTGACCGCAGTGCTTTTTCAGCATCGGCACGAGAGGGGTAAACGCCTACCCGAACCTTGTATTTGCTGCTTTCGTTTACTGTGTAGACATCGCCAAGGCTCTTCAGGTTGTCGAATTTATTGCCAAGAGCAGCGCTGCTTAATGCAGCCACCTGAACAGAGTACCCGGATATAACTTCTCCTGTACCTTCGCCCGGTCTTACCGGGTTGCCAGGGTCTGGAATATAAGGGCCGGGGTCTTGTCCGATATCTGTGGATGGAATGAGGTAGGTAACCCCCAGAATGTTCCGGTCAAACCCATCTTCTGTGCGGACAATCGAATTCAGGTCGCGAAAACCACCTTTTGAAAAGCGAATGGCATACACTGCATATTGGCTCAAAGCCAGCAAATATTCACCATTTGCATCACTGACTGCTTCCATCGCACTGCCGGTTTGCTGGTTTGTCGCCGTGATGATGGCCCCGTCAACCGGCTGCCGGGTTGTATAATTGATGATCCTGCCTGAAAATGCCTCACCAAGGCGGCTAAGGTTCACGTCGTATTCTTTATTCTGGTTGGTACCAACCGTGTTGATCTGAACGGTACTGCTCAGGTAGCCGTCTTTTTTAATGATTACCTGACAATTCAGCCCCTGCACGGCCTGGAAGCTGTAAGTTCCCCGACTGTCAGTCTGGTAAACCCCTTCCCCGCAATTGGTAAAATCGACAACTGCGTTGGCAATTGGAGATCCATCTGCAGCACTTTTGATGCGCAGCACAATATTGTCTGCCGTTCGCGTGACCCGGTAAATGTCTTCATTGCCGCGGCCACCCAGGCGGTTAGAGGTAAAATAACCTATGTTTCGAAAGCTGTCGTAAATAAATCCGTAATCGTCGCGAGGTGAATTGACCGTATTGCCAAGGTGGTAAATTCTAAGCCAGCGGCCGTTGTTTTGCTCGGCCCGGAAAATATCGAGGCCCCCCATACCCGGATGCCAGTCGGAGGCAAAAAACAGCATAGTGCCGTCGAAATAAGGTGCCATTTCATTCCCCTGAGAATTAACAACTGGTCCCAGGTTTTCAGGAGCGCCCCATTCTGTGCCATTCCAATAAGACACATAAATGTCGAATCCACCAAAACCGTCCGGGCGGTCAGAAGTAAAATACAATGCTCCGCCATCGGGCGAAAAGCTGGGTTGTCCGGTTGAATACCCGGTTCCGTTATAAGGAAAAGCTTTGGCGTTCAGCCATTCACCATCGTTGCCCACCTGGGCGGTCCAGATGGTCAGCTCCATCCCACTGTTGGCAATTTGGCGGGTGCCATCCACAAAATTATTGCGGGTGTACACCACCTGGCGGCCATCGGGCGAAAAGGTAGCAGGACCTTCGTTGAATTCGGCGCTGAATCGTTTGTTTAAATAGGCTGGCGATTCCAGATAACCACTGGGGCTGACATTGGCTTTATACAGTTGGTTGGCAATTTTCCCTCCGGAAGAGCCGCTGCGCTGAATGTCTGTTCTGGCCGATGAAAACGCAACTTGTCTGCTGCCATAAAATGCTGCACCAAAATCCCCGGTATTGGTGTTGATGAATTCGTTCGTAATTTGGTAGGAAGAGGGAGAGTTTTGCTGAGATTTCGCAAAATCACACGACTGCATGTAGTGGTTGCCAACCTCCTCATTTTCCGTACGTGCATAAAGCTGGTACCAGGATTTTGCTTCATCGTAACGGCCTAAACCCTTGAGCACATGAGCATAATTAAGGATCTGGCTTTTTTCGACCTTATCCCGGTCTACCTGCATGGCGCGTGCATAATTCTGGGCCGCTTCTTCCAGTTGGTTGAGATACCGGTAACAATCTCCGAGTTTGGACAGTGCTTCAATATCATCTTTGTTGCGCTTTAACGCATCGAGGTACTCTGGAATAGCTTGCTTGTAGGCATGCAATTCGTAGTACTTATTCGCTTTTTTCAAATTGCTTTTAAAGAGTTGGGCATGAGCGGGCAGGCACAGCAATAATGCAACAGCCATCATAAAAATCTTTCTGCTAATTCCCATAATATCATCCATTAAAGTGGGTTTAACAATCAATACCCAAAGTTAACGCTTTTTCAAACAAAACCAACATAACGCAACTTTCACATTGGAAAAACGGCAATATCCAAACGAAATTGGGATTGCCCCGGATTATCCTTTACCTTTGCAAAAAAATTTTCGTGTATGAACCGTTACCACACCCTGCTCCTGTTTTTTGCTCTCGCAATGATGGCCGCTACCTGTAAAAATGCAGCAGGCAGCAAAGGCTGTATTGATCCTGCAAAAATCAATCCCGACGCCGCTTGTATAATGTTATACAAACCTGTTTGCGGTTGCGATGGGAAAACGTATTCCAATGATTGCTTTGCCATTAATTCCGGGGTAACAAAATGGACAGAGGGTGCGTGCCCCTGCATTGATACGACCAAAATCAACCCTGATGCCCCTTGTACCAAAATCTACAAACCCGTTTGTGGTTGCGATGGCGAAACCTATGGCAATGAGTGTATGGCCCAGAAAGCAGGCGTAACCAGCTGGAAAGAAGGCGCGTGCCAGTAGTCAAAGGTTTAGCCAGTAAACGACTTTAAATACCAGGGCCTTATTTTTTGGGGCAAAAGCTTCTACCGGCGAATTCGGGATGGCCTGTGCGAAGGTATTGCTGGTATACACCAGGAAAACATCCGAAACCGGAGCAAACCGCCACTGGAAGCGTGCATTCAGATTAAAGTTATTCGCCTGGGTATTGTACTGCAAAAATGCGGTCAAAAAAACATTGCGTGTAAAGGAGAAATCGGCTTTGCCTCCCAGTAAATAAAAATCAGCAGAGGGATAAGGTTGTGGCAATTGGATATCGTTGTAACTGAACAAGAGCGAAAACAAACCAATAGGCTGCCAGCGATAGGCGATTTCTCCTTCAGCGGTCCAGCGATTCCCATTAAAAAATTGCCCTGCGTTAAGGGTAATATTGCCCTGCCAATCTTCACTGGTTCCGGTTCTGTATTCCAGCGATGCCCCTGAGTAGGTGTATTCGCTATTGATAGGCAAAGGAGTTACGGTTTCACCCGGAGCCCGCAACAGATTGGTTGGGTCGAATTCGCCAAACAAATAAGTGTAAATATGATATACTGACAGGTTTAAAAGTGCCTGATCGTTAAAGGTCAGGAACCCCGACAATGAAGTTTCCCGGTCTGTTTCTTTAAAATCAATATCCAGTACTGAATTGTGCTGAAATCCGACTCCTACTTGTGACAATTTTCGGCCACCCCAGCCTTTTTTGGGGTAAAAGAATTTTTCTGAACCAAAAAAAGCTCCGGTAAACCCCCTTCTTGGTACAAATCCTGCTTCAGCTGCATAGGTTTTCCCTATATGGTTGAGCCCAAACCGGACAGCAAACGAGCGGTCATTGTATCCTAAAAAAGAAGCAAAAGAGGCCCCCTGCTTGTTTTTATCCGGCGAAAAAGAGCGATGGTAATACCACTCCCCTTCCCATCGGTTGTCTTTTGAATACAGGTTGTATTCCAGTCCTGCCACCCGGTTGTAAGCGTCGTGTCCATCGCGCTGGGATTCATTCACCGAAGACAAAAAGTTTTCTTTGTTCACAAAAATTGCACTGATGGCCGAGCGTTCAAAGATTCGGCGCTGGACGCTGGCTGCTGTAAAATTTGCCGATGGAAGGGCATTGTCTGCATCAAAAATGAGCCGCCGCGTTTGCATATTCAGCAAACCAACTCTCCAGTTGTCATTGAGTTTTCCACTGATTCTGGCACCTGCCTGGATGGGCACTTTTACATTGGCGCGCAATACCGGATCGTATGCAAGCCCGATTCTTCTGGAAAAGAAAGGCCGTGCTTCCGGGAATCCAAAGAAGGCAAACAGGTCGCTGTTTTCCAGAAAGAACTGGCGGGTTTCGGGGAAAAACAATTCAAACCGACTCAGGTTGGCCACCTGCCGGTCTACTTCCACCTGCGAAAAGTCAGGGTTTACGGTAAGGTCAAGGTTGAGGGAGGGCGTGATGCCAATTTTTGCATCCAGCCCAACGTTGTGGGTCCAGTTGGTTGTTTTTTCTCCCTCTTCAAAGGTATTTTCGTTTCG
>JABWAJ010000516.1 GCA_013361075.1 Saprospiraceae bacterium
GTGGCCGTATTGCCGCAGCCGTCCTGCACCGTAACGGTAACCGGGATGGTCTGGTTGAGCTGGCTGCAGTTGACGGTTGTCGGTGAAATGTTGGTCACTGTCAGCGCGCCGGGGCAGTTATCTGAAGAAGAAGCGGCATTAAATACGTCGGCTTGCGTCAGCGTGTAGCTGCCATTGCCACCCAGAAATACCGTTGCGGTTCTGCACACCAAAGTCGGCGGCGTATTGTCAATACGGGTATTGTAGGTTACCGATGCTGAGTTGTTATTGGCGTCGGTTGTGGTTACTGTTACCACTGCAGAGCAGGTGCCCGATGTAGATGCTGTTTCCGTAAGTACACCTGCGCAGTTGTCAGTAGCAGAAGTAGCAGCCAGGGCAGCCGCCTGAGCAGCTGCTACCGTTGGGTAGCAAGCAGCAATAGAACCAGCGGTTACCGTCGGCGCTGTATTGTCTATGATGGTATAGACAAAACTCCAGGTAGCCGTATTGCCTTCGCAGTCGGTATAAGTCCAGGAGTAAGTACGCGTACCGGTGCAAGTAACAGGATTCGGGCTATTCGTCACCACAGGTCCGACAGGCGTCAGCGTTTCGCCGCAGGCGCTCGACACCATTGGAGGTGTAGGCTGTGTGGCCAGTGCCGGGCTGTTGACTGTAGAAGCGCCATTGCCGGGCAACGTAAACGAATTGCGCTCAATGGTGTAGGTGAAACTCCAGGTGGAAGAAGTACTTCCGCAGGCGTAAGTCCAGGTGTACGTACGCGTACCTTCGCAAGTGAGCGGGTTGGGTGTATTCGTCACCGTCGGGCCGGTGGGCGTGATGGCCGAACCGTTGCAGGCTGTGACTGCCGGCGGCGTGGGCTGGGTGGCCAAAGCCGGGCATGTTACGGTAGCCGCGCCATTGGCAGGTACTGCCGGATTGGCCAATGTGCCAGGAATCGTAGGGACCGGGGTGGATTCAGCACTTACATTATTGGCATCGTTGTTACAAGAGCAACGGGTTTTAATGGTTTGAGCCGGGCCGGACTGGTTGTAATCGGGCAAGGTAGTTGTCCAACCGCTATTGTTGACGTTGTATTGCAGGGTAGAACCCGCTGGGCAGGGCGTACCCGTAGGCGCGGTGATGCTGCCACCGGTCAGCGTACAACCACTGCCGCAACTGCTGTTCACAATGCTCACATTGGCCGGTGCGCCACTAAAGGTGGGGCAGGTCGGAGTAGCAGTTGTGACGGTGAAGCAAAAATCACTCGTTCCGTTGCCAAAATCATCTGCCGGATGCACATGGACATAGTATGTGGTGCCTACCACCGTATTGCTTACGGTAAACTGTGCATTGAGTCCGCCACCACTGTCATCGTCGCCGGTGACACAAGTCAGCGCACCACAGGATCCCGAATAAACATTTACCTCAGGGTCCCAAGTCATACTTTGATCCGGGAAGAAAAAGCTCCAATTTTGGCCATTACCAACGAAAGTGTACCAAACACCGGCACCGAACCCATCAGCGCTGGTTCCACAATCTGCTCCGCTATTGGGGGTGTCGGGGTTGGCACCAAGAGTTGTTCCGCATATATTGCCAGTCACAGCGGGTATGGTGATGGCATTGGCGCAAAGGTCGTTTGCGGGAACTATGTTACAGTTGATTTCAAAATTTTGCGCAGAAGAAGCAGTCGTGTGCGCATCCAGTAAGATGTAATACTGAGCCCCAGCCGTCAGTGGGCCAAAAGTGAAATAATCGGTGCCAGTAGAAGTGCCAATGCAGTTCCAGCCGCTTGAGGAACAACCCTCGGAAGCCAGCTTGTAGCCAAAGTCAACCGGGTTGCCTGAAACGCCATTGATGATCAGTGTGTGAAGACCTGACATGGTTGGGGTAAAGCTATAGACCGCTTCCGAGCCAACTGTGGAGTTGCCACAAAATGAAGTATTCCAAAGTCCAGTGCCAGTGAGGCTTGATATGACTGCTGTGCCGCAAGTCAGTGGGGTGATTGCATTGCATGGGCTTGGCGCTACGATATTGGTCAAGCTATAATCATCAATACCGATGCCGTCATCGGCACCCGTAGCGTTGAAATCGTTCCAACGAAAGCAGAAAGTAGCACCCGGCGCAATGCTAAGACCCGTAATTGGGGATGAAATGGTGGCCGAATGCAGCATTGACCCACTTCCAACCGATTGGCCTGGGTTGAAATAGTCCAAAGCAGGAAAAGAGGTCCAAGTACCAGCCCCACCGATACCAGTCGTGTTCTGGTTGTACTGAAACTGGATGCCATCAGTACGGGTAGCTGCACCCACTCGCCAAGTTTCGCCCGTGTAGGTAACGGTCAATTCAGTGATGGTAGCGGTTGTATTGTTGGTATAACAAACACCCACTGTTGGAATCAAAGAACCAGCCTGCACGCCACCGAAAGCACGCTCCGTATTTGGAGCTGCGAGGCCAAAACTATAGGTGTCCCCAGTGTTGCTGCTACCATTGCCCGCTGTATAAAGGGCATTCTGGTTCGAACCAGCTTCGGAAAAAGACCAACCTGCTGGCAGGGTGGAGGATGTGCCCGTATTGGCTAATGTGCTGAAGTCTTGGGCATCAGTGAAACTTGCATTCGGGATGGAAATCTGAGCCATCGCACCAGTGCCCAAAAAAAGAATGGTCAATAAGCCCAGGACTTGCCGAAATGTAAATTTTAATTGCATTTTGTAAGCGTTTTATGATGGGAAACTGGATACATGGTTGTTTGCCATGCTCCAAATAAAATAATCGAGTAAAAAATAGCAACAAGAAAAGGGGGGACTAAGAGCTTGTTCGGGAATTCATCACCGGGCTGCAAGCGGCAAATTTTATTTGACTACGCTGAACTTACGTTTGACTACGTCGAATCTTCGATTTAGTTACGCTGAACTTACGTTTGACTATGTCGAATGCAAGCATTTTATCCTGCGTTGGATTTTTTGACTACGTCGAACTTAGGTTTCAAGATAGCTGCCGGCTATCCCTGCAAAATTGACTACGTCGAACTTCGTTTCGCCTTGTCTAAAACAAAATTTCCTTACACTCGCTCGATCAGGAAATCCCGAATAAGCTCTAAAATAAGACTACATACGTGTAATAAATCGGCAAGGGATATTGGCAAGTTTTGAACTCTTGCTCAATTCAGGTTCAAAGATCTGAGGAAAAATCCAGATGTCCAATATGTATATTGGAATTATTCTAATAAGTATATTCAATGACAAAACCAAAGAATGGTATGGAATAGGTTTGTAGGATGTAATTTCAACAAATTCAATGCTTTAAGGCTTTTGGGGAATAGAAGCGGCTACCATTGCAAAATGGTAGCCGCTTGATTATCACGTGTCGGACACTTCCGGAAGTGTCCGACACGTGATACCTGAACACCAAACGCATCCCTACCACGCCGTCTTATGCCCGATGGCCGCCAAAACAGCGCTCAATTTTGCAAAGTCCAACGCTACCGGAGGCGTTTCCCCATTGGCGATCCGGCCAATTTCTTCCAGATCGTCGGTGAGCTGGCCCAGGGTTAAGTTGGCGGGCGTTTTATACGGATCGTACAATTCTTCGGGCGCAACCGCCCAGTAATAGTCTACCAGGGGTAGTTCGATAACCTCTCCCTGTTGTTTGCGCAGTGCTTCGAGCAATAGCGACAGCGCTTTTTCTAGTTCAGAAACCTCGATTAGTAACATATCAGTGGTTGATTATTTTAAGGATGTTGTGATAAAAGGTTTGAATTTCCTGCTCCAGATGCGCCACCCGGGCGTCTATGATTTTTTGCCGGATTTGCTCGCTTGGGGCATTTTTCAGGAGGCCCTGGTTGTCAAATTTAAGCGGATCTTGCTTATATTTTTTCAATTTTTCGATGTGCTCCAGCATTTTCCGGTAATTGGACTTTGCCGCTTTGTAATCGTTTTTCGATAAATGGCCTTTTGCGCGTTCAATTTCATCCTGCAGCCGGTTTTGCCGTGGGGGCTCGCCATTGCTGGCGCCTGCCGGGCTTTCCTCGGCCGGTTCCTGCACCATTTCTTCCCAGCTTTCCCAGGGCGTCATGGACAAAACCGGCGCATTGGAAAGTTCGGCGGACAAAGGTTGCATCCACCAAATGGAGATCACTAAAAGCAAACCCAGCAAGATAACAGGAAGCATTTTTTGGTTGAGCATTAGTTCCATGGTTTTGATTATTTTTGGTTGATGATGAAAATTTTCGCTTTGAAGGGCAAGTGAAGGCGTCCCTCGAAGG
>JABWAJ010000517.1 GCA_013361075.1 Saprospiraceae bacterium
GGACAATATTGACATTGTTTTGAGTGAACTGGACGCTGTGGCGAATATAGATTTGGTCAGCAAACAAATAAAACCGGATCACAAACAACTAACATTCATTCGATTGGGCACATCGGGTTCGCTTCAGGAAGACATTCCGGTTGATGCTTTTCTGGCGAGTTCACACGGGTTGGGGTTTGACGGGCTGGTGCATTATTACGCCAATTCAGAGAGCCTTTCGGACAATGAATTCGTGGAAGAATTCATGGAAGCCGTAAACTGGGATAAAAAGCTGCCCAAACCCTATTTGGCAGAAAGCGATGGCGAATTGCTGAAAAAAGCCATAGATTTGGGTTTTTACTCGGGTGTAACCGCAACGGCCACCGGGTTTTACGGGCCTCAGGGCCGGATTCTGAGGCTGGGTATAAAAGACAATGCATTAAATGAAAAACTCTCCATGTTCAGATACAAAAACATGAGGATTACTAACTTTGAAATGGAAACTTCCGGCATTTATGGTTTGTCCAAACTGATGGGACACCGGGCAATCACCATCAATTGCATTGTTGCCAACCGGTTTACAGGCCAGTTTAGCAAGGATTATCACCAATCCATGCACCAATTGATTGGCAAAGTAATGGAGGCTTATCTTTAATGCCCGGCAGCGGCATTCCGCTCATCTCTCAAAAACAGTCGTAACGCGGCCTCAGGCCCGGCCCAACATTGATAAAAACGAAATTCATGGTCACTACAAAAAAGAAAAAGATGGGCGCTGAAAATGCGAATCACCAGCTCCGCAACGAAGGCATCCCTTTTAATACCGCATTCTTCGACCACCTGAACATCAATAAAAGTGCGGTAGAGCGCAGAGCCGCTACCTTACCCAACCGCCGGACGGTCAAAAAAGAATGGCAGGCAGCCTGGTTGCTGAAAGCAATTTCCTGCATTGACCTGACTACACTGGCGGGCGATGATACCAAAGGAAATGTGACGAGGCTTTGTGCAAAAGCCAAATCGCCTGTTCGCCTCGACTTGCTGGAGGCAATGGGAATGGCAGACGCAGGCATTCATACCGGTGCAGTTTGTGTTTACCACAATTTGATTCCTTTTGCCAAAGAAGCTCTGGAGGGTAGCAACATTCCGATTGCAGCTGTTTCAACAGGGTTTCCGGCAGGGAAAATTTCGTTTGAAGAAAAAATCCGGGAAATTGAATTGTCGGTGGCCGCAGGCGCTACGGAAATTGACATTGTCATCAGCCGCGACCTGGTGCTGGAAAGCAAATGGGAAGCACTTTACAACGAAGTAGCTGCATGCAGAAAAGCCTGCGGCGCCGCGCACCTGAAAACCATTTTAGCGACCGGCGAAATTCCAACCTACACCAAAGTAGCAAAAGCAAGCTGGGTCAGCATGATGGCAGGTTCTGATTTCATCAAAACGAGCACCGGCAAAGAAAGCGTCAACGCCACTTTACCCGTAAGCCTGGTAATGATCCGGGCGATTCGTGCCTATTACGAATTGACGGGATTTAAGGTTGGATTCAAGCCTGCCGGCGGCATTCAAAAAGCCAAGCAAGCCCTCGACTGGCTTATTTTGATGAAAGAAGAACTGGGCGACGAATGGTTGAATCCGGAATTGTTCCGGTTTGGCGCAAGCAGTTTGCTGGCCGATATTGAGCGGCAATTGGAGCATTTCGTCACTGGCCGGTACTCGGCCGGATACCGCCACCCGATGGCGTAAGTGGTTTTTCGTTGTTTGTTTTTTGTTAATTGGATATCATGAAAATAAAAGAAATATACGACACCATGGTTTATGGCCCGGCTCCTGAACAGGCCAATCAGGCCAATGAATTCCTTGATCGCCATGGCAGAATCTTTCAGTTGTTCATTGACGGCGCCTGGAAAGCCCCGGCTTCGGGCATTTATTTTGACAGCGTCAATCCGTCGAACAAGCAGCCTTTGGCAAAAATTGCAGAGGCCAACGAACAGGATGTAAACGAAGCTGTTGAAGCCGCCGGCAAAGCTTTGCCCGAATGGGTAGCCATGGGCGGGCACCAAAGAGCCCGATATTTGTATGCCATCGCGCGCCAAATCCAGAAGCACTCCCGGTTGTTTGCCGTACTGGAATCCATGGACAATGGCAAACCGATTCGGGAAACCCGCGACATTGACATCCCCCTTGTAGCCCGGCACTTTTACCACCACGCCGGCTGGGCTCAGTTGATGAGCACCGAATTGAAGGATTTTAAAGAAATTGGGGTAATCGGTCAAATCATTCCGTGGAATTTCCCTTTGTTGATGCTGTCCTGGAAAATTGCACCAGCATTGGCGATGGGCAATACTGTAGTGCTGAAACCCGCTGAATTCACCCCGCTGACCGCCCTTTTGTTTGCCGAAATTTGCACCAACGTAGGTTTGCCCAATGGCGTAGTGAACATCCTTACCGGCGCAGGGGCAACGGGTGCTGCATTGGTCAACCACAAAGACGTTCAGAAAATAGCCTTCACCGGGTCTACTGAAGTTGGTAAAATCATCCGGAGGGCAGTAGCCGGAACGGGCAAAAAAGTGTCCCTGGAACTTGGTGGCAAATCGCCGTTTATTGTATTCGAAGACGCCGATTTAGACAGCGTAGTAGAGGGAGTGGTAGATGCCATTTGGTTCAACCAGGGCCAGGTCTGCTGCGCCGGGTCGCGGCTTCTTGTTCAGGAGAGCGTTGCTGAAAACCTCTATGCCAAATTAAAGGTGCGGATGGAGCAGTTGAAAGTCGGTAATCCACTGGACAAATGCATTGACATTGGCGCGATTGTTGACAAAGTACAGGTAAAAACCATTGATGAATTGGTCAAACAGGGCGTTAAAGAAGGCAATGCCCTGTGGCAGCCCTCTTGGCAATGTCCGGCAGACGGGTACTTCTACCCTCCTACCCTGTTCACCAACGTTTCTCCGGCATCAACCATCGCTCAGGAGGAAATATTCGGGCCGGTATTGGTGGCCATGAGTTTCAGAACGCACAAAGAAGCCGTTGCCCTGGCAAACAATACCCGGTATGGTTTGGCGTGCAGTTTGTGGACGGAAAACATCAACCTGGCTTTAGACATTGCCCCGCAAATAAAAGCTGGTACTGTCTGGATCAACTGCACGAATGTCTTCGATGCAGCAGCAGGTTTTGGTGGTTACCGGGAATCGGGTTTTGGCAGGGAAGGCGGAAAAGAAGGGTTGTATGAATACCTCAAACCGAAAGTGGAAGATGCTTTTTCAGATACCCCGGTTTTAGCGCCAATCCATCCTGCAAAGACACCAAAACAGGCAGAAAACAGGCTCCGTGATATAGACCGGACCACCAAAATGTATGTCGGAGGCAAACAGGCCCGCCCCGATGGTGGTTACAGCATGCTGATAAAAGACCGGTTGGGTGCATACATCGGCGAAGTTTCCGAAGGCAACCGCAAGGACATCCGAAACGCGGTAGAAGCAGCCCATGCCAATGGCAGCTGGGCGGCCATGACGGGGCACGCCAGGGCGCAGGTGCTGTATTTTATAGCAGAAAATTTAGCCATAAGGCGGGAAGAATTTGCAAACCGCCTTTTGCTCATGACCAATCAAAGCAAAACAGACGCACTGGAAGAGGTTGAAAAATCCATTGAACGGATCTACACGTATGCTGCCTACGCTGATAAATACGATGGTGCCGCACACAGTACCGTTCAGCGAAACGTAACCCTGGCAATGCCCGAAGCCATTGGCGTTCTGGCAATCGTTTGTCCTGATGAATCCCCGTTGCTGGGCTTTGTCTCGACCGTTATCCCGGCCATCGCTATGGGCAATTCAGTGGTCGTCATTCCATCTGAAACGGCGCCTTTTTCAGCCACAGATTTTTATCAGATCCTTGACACTTCAGATGTTCCCGGTGGAACGGTTAACATCATTACAGGCAAAAAAGACGAATTGGCAGCAGAGTTGGCCAAACACGATAACGTTGATGGAATCTGGTATTTCGGCAGTAAGGAAGGTTGCAAAAAAATCGAGCTCCTTTCAACTGACAACATGAAGCGCAGTTGGGTAAATTATGGAAAATTCCGGAACTGGCTGGATGCCGGGCAGGGTGAAGGAGAAGTTTTCCTCAGACAAGCGACGCAGATAAAAAATATCTGGATTCCTTACGGGGCGTGATGGTGAATTGTTGTTCGTTGTTTGTTGTTCGTTTCGACTCCGCTCAACGAACAACAAACAACAAACAACAAACAACGAACAACAAACAAC
>JABWAJ010000518.1 GCA_013361075.1 Saprospiraceae bacterium
CCAGTGGTAGTGGCAAAACCCTGGACGAAATCCAGGCTTTCCTCAAACAGTTCGATCAAATGCGCAAAATGATGCACCAGATGACGAAAATGCCGGGATTTGGCAGCGGGAATCCAATGGCGGGAAATACGCCGGGGTTCAGAGGTATGAGGCCAAAGCGGTAGCTGCATGCCCATCCTTCTTGAAATCCAATATTTACCGCCCGTTCAGTACTTTTCCAAACTGACTGTTGGCGAACCCGTTTTCATCGAACAATGGGAGCATTACCAAAAAGGTACCTACCGAAACCGCTGTCACATTGCAGCTGCCAATGGCCTCACCCGGCTTACCATCCCGTTGATCAAAGGCAAAAACGAGCAGCAGGCCATCCGGGAAGTGCGCATCGCCTACTACGAACCCTGGCAGCGCCAGCACTGGCAATCCATTCGCTCTGCCTACGGCAATGCACCGTTTTTTGAGTTTTATGCCGATGCCTTGCAGCCATTTTATGAAAAACCATTCCCCTTTTTGTTTGATTTTAACTTAGCATTGCTGCAAACCCTGTTGAAATTGCTGCGCATGGACGTCCCCTTGCATTTAACCGATGCTTATGCCGACCCCGTTCCTTCCGGTTGGACAGACCTCAGAAATGCCATTCACCCCAAGCCGCACCTGCAAAAGCCCGACCCGGATTTTATCCCAAAACCCTACCACCAGGTTTTTGAAGACCGCTACGCCTTTTTGCCCAACCTGAGCATGCTGGACGCGCTATTTTGTCTGGGACCGGGAGCTGTGGGTAAGTAAGAAAAAAGGGCAAGTAGGCAATTTTACAAATAGGCAAACCGAGGAAATAGGCAAATGCTTCAATCCCTTGCAAAATTGCCGGGATCCCCTTGCTTTTTTGCCCATTTGCCTACTTGCAAATTTGCATTCTTCCCTACTCCCAGAATTACTACCTTAGCAACTCAAAAAACAACGACCATGTTCCAATCCGTCGAACCTGCCCTGCAGCAGGAAGTTCAGGAAATCCGCGACGCTGGCCTTTACAAGGTAGAACGCATCATTACTACCCCGCAAGGCGCACATATTCGTACCACGCAAGGTGCAGAAGTGCTGAATTTTTGTGCCAACAACTACCTTGGCCTTTCTTCGCACCCGGCAGTAATTGAAGCGGCCAAAGCAGCCATAGATTCACATGGCTTCGGGTTGTCGTCGGTTCGGTTCATTTGCGGTACACAAGACATTCACAAGGAATTGGAAGCCAAAATTGCTGAATTCCTCGGCATGGAAGACGCCATTCTTTATGCCGCGGCTTTTGATGCCAATGGCGGCTTGTTCGAACCCCTGCTGTCGGAAGACGACGCCATCATTTCCGACGAACTCAACCACGCTTCCATTATTGATGGCATCCGGTTGTGCAAAGCCCAGCGCTTTCGCTACAAACACAACGACATGGCAGATCTGGAAGAAAAGCTGCAAGATGCCCGTACAGCGCGCCGCCGCCTCATCTTCACCGACGGCGCATTTTCCATGGACGGCACCATTGCACAATTAGATAAAATCTGCGATCTCGCTGAGCAATACAATGCAATGGTAGGCATTGACGAATGCCATGCTACAGGCTTCCTCGGCAAAACAGGCCGAGGCACTCATGAATACCGCAACGTCATGAGCCGCATTGACATCATTACCGGCACTTTTGGCAAAGCCTTAGGTGGCGCATCCGGGGGCTTTACCGCCGCAAAAAAAGAAATTGTGGAATTGCTGCGCCAACGCTCGCGCCCTTATTTGTTTTCCAATACAGTTGCACCTGCGATTGTCGGCGCTTCTATTGCCGTAATTGACTTGTTGAGTGCCAGCACCAACCTGCGCGATAAACTCGAAAACAATACCCGTTATTTCCGTCAGGCCATGACGGCAGCCGGATTCAACATCATACCCGGCGAACATCCCATCGTCCCCGTCATGCTTTACGACGCTCCCCTCTCTCAGCGTTTCGCCAACCGGTTACTGGAAGAAGGCATTTATGTGATCGGCTTTTTCTTCCCGGTAGTGCCCAAGGGCAAGGCGCGCATCCGGGTGCAAATGTCCGCGGCACATGACCAGTCAGATCTGGAAAAAGCAGTAGCTGCATTTACGAAAGTGGGGAAGGAACTGGGGGTGATTTGAAAAGGTTGGCAAGTGGGCAAATGGGCAAGTGGGCAAACTCGCAAGCATTCCAGGTTACCTATTTGCGAATTTGCCTTTTGCGAATTTGCCTCTTGCGAATTTGCCTCTTGCGAGTTTGCCTTTTGCGAATTTGCCTCTTGCCAACTTGCCTTTTGCCAACTTGCCTCTTTATCAAAAAAGCGTCTTCGCCAGCAGCGAATGAAAATGATGAACCCCCTGTTCCATCGCCGGTGAAAAACGACCACTGTGGTAATAACGCGACCGAATGCCCCGCTGTACACTTTCCACGACAGCTTCGTCTTCCAGTTCAGTCGCTTCCAGGCTGTTTAAAGACCGTTGGTGGGTAGTGCCTTTGTACTGATAAGTGCGGAAACGAATGCGCGTTTTTTGCAATCCTTGCGGTTCCACAACATTGAGCGATAGTCCCCAGGGGTAAAAATTGAACATCAGGTTGGGGAACATCCAATAGTAATAGGCATAGATTTTCCGGCCAAAATCGGGATGGCCTTCCGGTACTTCGAAATGTGGCTGACCTTCATCAGCGATGCCTATCTGCAGATTGCAATGCGGGAAAATTTCGTAGGCATATTGCCCAAAATCAATGGCAGCATTCAGCGCAGGGTGCACAAAAGGGATGTGAAAGCCCTCCAGAAAATTATCGCAATAGAGGGCCCAATGGGCATTGACGTGGTAGTCTGTCGTTCCTTCTTCCACGAGGTGCAGGGTATTTAACGGCAGCCAATTCAGGCGGTCGCGCATGGGGCGGGTCATTTCTTCAAAGCTGGCAACCGGGTTCAGGGAGACAAAAATCAGGCCAAGCCATTCTTCAAAAGAAACCGGCGTGAGGTGATCGGCGGCTGTGGGAAAATCTTCCACACCTTCAAAAGCTGGCATACTTTTGAAGGTACCGTCCAAACGAAAGCAGCGGCCATGGTACCCACAACTGAGCATTCTCGCTTTGCCTGGCTGCATGGCCACGAGGTTGCCGCGGTGGGTACAGACGTTGGACAGGCAATGCTTTTGCCCATTTTGGTCATGGGTGAGCACCAGAGGTTCGTCAAGTACGCCTTCCAGCAACGTAAATGGGTAAACCTGCCCCGGCTCGGCAATGGATTGCGATTCGGTCGCAAAATTCCAATGGGATGCAAATATTTTCTCTTTGGAGGCTTCAAAAAATTCTGCATTCCGATAAAAAGAAGCAGGCAGTGTAGCTGCCTTTTTGATATCGGGTTGTATGGCTAATTTCTTCATGGTAAATCCAAATTCAGGAAAAGTTGTTATGCTAAAAATGTCTTTAATATGAAACCACGACGTTCCTCCTCAAACCGTTTGTTTCCAGGTCGCAAAGAACAGGAAAGTGATCTCGGTTTAGGCACAAAAATAGGCGCTTCCGGCGAAAGATTGATCTCCAAAGATGGCAGTTTCAATGTTCAGCGTAGTGGTAGCAGGCGGTGGATGGTTTATGAGCCGCTCATTGAAATGTCGTGGGGACGTTTTTTGCTGCTCGTCATTGTTTTCTATTTTGCCATCAATGCTCTTTTTGCAGTTTTACTGGCGGCCTTAGAACCCGGCTCACTGATCGGTGTAGATGATCCTTATTTCAGCCAGCGGTTGTTGAAGGCTTTTTTCTTCAGCATGCAAACATTTACCACTGTGGGTTACGGCGCCATCAGTCCGGGCAGTATCGCCGCCAATTTCATCGCTGTCACCGATGCGATGGTAGGCTTGATTGCCGTAGCACTGGTGACCGGACTGGTTTTTTCGAGGTTCTCACGCCCCAAAGCCCATATTTTGTTCAGTAAAAATGCGCTGATTGCTCCATATAAAGATGGCAAGAGCCTGCAATTTCGCATCGTCAACGAACGCAGCAATAAAATCATCAACCTCGAAGTGCAGGTTGTTTTTTCGTGGACGGAAAACCAGGGCAGCGAAGCCACACGCCATTACATTGCCCTGAAGCTAGAACGGGAAAAAGTGACCCTCTTCCCGCTCAACTGGACCTTAGTGCATGCCATTGATGAAGACAGCCCTTTCTACAACCTGACCCCCGACCGGCTCCAGCAAATGAATGCCGAAATTCTGAC
>JABWAJ010000026.1 GCA_013361075.1 Saprospiraceae bacterium
GCGTAAAAATAAAGTAGTTGAGCGGTTTTCAGAGAAAATAAATTTTTGCGGCTCGGAGCTGTTGAAAAAAGTAAACTTTCAGGGTAAAATCTTTACCTTACTTCCAATAACAAAACAAAACCGTTAAACATGTCGCCAACACCTAATGCTGCCTACCTGCGCTATGCCCCGTTGTTTCTGGGAATTGGAATATTGGCCGTTTGTGGTCAGGTCGGCCTGATGCTTTTGGAAACGGAGGAGGCGCCATCTGCATCGAATCCACAGGTAAGTTGGATGTGGGCACTATTTTTTATGGCGGTGGATGTCTTGTTTTGGGGCGTTTTTTGGTGGACGATCGCCCAAACAACAGGCCACCTGCACTTGGCGCGTGAAGCTTTTTTCGTTTCAGGCGCAATCGTTTTCCTTCATTTTGGTTTCGTATTTTTTGCAGCGCCTCCTCCTTCCTGGAACATCTTTCTGAACGTGCTTAAAGCCATTCCGGTTGGCTTGTTCTGTTGGCGGGCTTATGGAGGAAATGACCAAAAAGCGGCAATGGGAATTGCCCTCATGACCGCTTTGCTGATATTCAGTCATTCAGCGCTGGCGAGTGGCGCACACAGCCTCGGAACCATACTCAGCCGATTTGCTAAAATACTGAACTTCGATAATTTTGGATTTATCAAAGTGCCAACTGGGGAAGGCTACTTCCGAATGATTCCTGTATTGGGCCGGTTTTATCTTGTGTTTTGGTATGTATTGTTGTATGCCCTGCTTAGCCACTGGATTCAAAAGATCGCATCAGGGCGCTCCCTACTGAGTACACGGCGGCTGGACCTGGCGCAAGAATCCTCCCGGAGGACTGCAACTGTGGTGTTTTATGCTTTCCGGTATTCTATGCTTTGTTTCATATTGGGCTTCCCGGACATTATGAGCTTTGCACTTAGCAGTGCAGTTCCGGAATCGTTTCGAAGGGGAGTGCTGTTTTCCATTTTTTTGCTGGCCTGTGTATTGGTGGGATTGTTTTTTGCAGCGCAGTTTTTGAGGAGCTTTTTATTGGAATATTTCATTCAGCGAGGTTATCCGCATCCCAATGCTTCTGTCTTTTTTCTAAGCATTCCGGTGCTCGATTTTATTTTGTGGCCTTTCATCGCTTTGCCGGTATGGCCTGTAAATCCACCCAAAAAACGGTTGGAAACGTTTATCGCTTTTCAAAGCAGGACCGGACCAAATGACCTAAAAGTAATCTTGCTGATCCTGAACGCAATTTTTCTGTTTTTCAGTTTCCGGACTACCAACGGCGACGACATGATCTTTAGTGTCCTGGGTTTTGCGCTGACTGCCTTTTATCTTTTTCACCCGGCAGGGCTTAATGTTTTTATCGTTGTTCAATTGTTTTTTACCGGCATTCTGTTGTTTCTGGCATTTAAAGCAGGCAACAACGGTGGCGAAATCAACTACTCCCGTCACATTATTCAAGGACTGATGACTTTAGTGTATGCGTTCCTGCTGTATGGTATTTTGCACCCGCAGCGAATGGAAGCGGAACTGGAGGTTGAGGCAGGGGATGGAGACCCTACTTAAACCGAATCGCCTTCACCGGACTAATCGTCGACACCAAATAGGAAGGAATCACTAAGAAAACCAACGTAATAATCAGTGTGCCTGCGTTCAGCAACAAGATCGTCCAGCCATTGATGTCCACGGGCGCTACGCTGAGGTAGTAGTTGGCTTCGTCGAGTTGGATGAAGCCGAAGCGATCCTGGAGCCAGCACAACCCAATGCCGATCAGGTTGCCCCAAAACAAGCCCACCAGCATGATGTAAGCGGCATAATACAGGAAAATGCGCCGGATGCTCCAGTTGGCGCTCCCAAGGGCTTTGAGAATGCCGATCATGTTCGCCCGCTCGAGGATAAGAATGAGCAGGGCTGTCATCATATTAATGATGGCCACGCTAATCATTAAGGCAAGAATAACTGTTTCGTTGATGTTTTGGAGTTCCAGCCACTCGAATATTTCCGGAAATTTGCTGCGGATGGTTTCCGAATTCAGGTCGTTGGGCAATTCGCTGTAGATGTAATCTTCAATGGGCAACAAATCGTCGAGGTCTTCAATAAAAACCTCAAAACCGCCGACTTCATTTTCCGACCAGCCTAATAGCCGCTGGATCTGTCGGATATCCACCAATGCAAATTTGCTGTCGTATTCTTCCAGCCCGGTTCGGTAAATTCCACAAATATTGAAACGTCGCTTGAGTTGTTCCCCTTTTTCTACAAAATGCACGATGAACTTGTCGCCCACATCTACCCGGAGCCGGTCGGCAGTTTGTTGGGAAATCATGATGTCAGACGACGCCGCAGAATCTGCACGCGAAATAGCCTGGCCTTTTTTGATGTAATGGGCCATAAAATCCCAGTCGAAATCTTTGCCTACCCCTTTCAGGATGATGCCTTCTATGTCGGATTTGGACTTGATGATGCCCGGCTTGAGGGCAAATGCCTGAATGTGGCGGATGCCTTTTTTAGTACGGCGTTCCTGCTCGCTTACCTTGCCAAAGCGGGTTACTTCTTCCGTGTAAGTTACGCTCCGTACCGTGTCTAAAAAAGGGTAGAAGGATTGTTTGACGTGGATGGGGTAAGCGTCGAGCAGCGATTGTCCCACATCGAGGTCGGTGATGTGGATATGCCCCCAGAAACCGAAAATTTTACTGCTGATTTCCTGCTTGAACCCCGAGATCAGGGAAGTGGCTGCAATCATTACTGCAATGCTCAATGCTACCGCACCCGCCGCGATCCGGATGATGATGCGGGAGAAGGATTGCTGACCGTTTGCAGCGACGCGTCTGGAAATAAAAAATTCGAAATTCATGAGAGGAGTAGTAGCCCCGCCAGGGATCGAACCTGGATTTTAGGTTCCGGAAACCTACGCACTATCCATTGTACTACGGAGCCATGTTTTTAAAATTGTCTGCGCAATCCAAAAACGAACGCAAATGTAGGCATTTTTGTCAATACGATGAAATAACTCCCCGAAATATTTGCCATTCCGGCGTGTCCGGGATATCGGAAAAAATGCTTACCGGCTCATTTTTAACAGGATGTACGAACGAAAGGTTCGCGCAGTGCAGACAAATTGAGCCGTCTTCGTTTGCTTTTGGCGCGCCGTATTTCAAATCCCCTTTGATCGAACAGCCAATCCGCGACAATTGCACCCGGATCTGGTGGGGCCTGCCGGTGATGGGGTTCACTTTGATCAGGTAGTTTTTTCCGATTTCGGCAGCCAGTTCATAGTCAAGTTCCGCT
Organism: Saprospiraceae bacterium; assembly: GCA_013361075.1. Taxonomy (GTDB): domain Bacteria; phylum Bacteroidota; class Bacteroidia; order Chitinophagales; family Saprospiraceae; genus JABWAJ01. Next base: position 3,280 of record JABWAJ010000026.1, read on the forward strand.
AACTTTGCCTCGCGGGCACGGTTGCTGAGCCGGTCATAAGCCTTTACCGTATTGTTGGTGGTATCTTTCAGCAGGTAGTGCTTCAGGTGGCCGTTCAGCGGATCGGGGCGGTGCAGGGCGATGGCGTAGTACGTTTTTTCCACCTTTCTGTCCTGAAACAGCTTGTTCATGCGCTCCAGGGCTTTGCTGGTGCGCGCAAACACAACCGTACCGCTCACCGGGCGGTCGAGCCGGTGGATGACGCCGAGGTAAACATCGCCTGGTTTGTCGTATCGTTTTTTGATGTATTCTTTCACCCAGTCGCTCAGGGGCTTGTCGCCGGTTTCGTCGCCTTGAACCAGCCAGCCTGCCGGTTTGTTCACTGCGATGATGTGGTTGTCTTCATAAACAACCTGAATGTCCTCTTCCATGAAACAGCTTAATTTGACATAAACCGCAAAGGTATGAAATTATCCATTGGCTATTCGCCCTGCCCCAACGACACCTTTATTTTCGATGCCCTGGTACACGGAAAAATTGATACCGAAGGTTTGGAATTCGAACCCGTACTGGCCGATGTGGAAGCGCTGAACCAGGGGGCGTTTGCCGAACGCTTAGACATTACCAAGCTGAGCTACCACGCTTTAGGGCATGTACTGAACCGCTATGCCCTTCTGCATGCGGGCAGCGCACTGGGGCGCAATTGCGGGCCGCTGCTCATTGCGCGTACGGCGATTCCGCAGGATCAGATTGCAGCGAAAAAAATTGCCATACCGGGCCGGTACACCACGGCCAATTTTTTGTTCAGCATTGCCTTTCCTGACGCGGCTAACAAAGAAGAACGTTTGTTTTCGGACATTGAAAACGATGTCTTGTCCGGTCGTGCCGATGTGGGCCTCATCATCCACGAAAGCCGCTTCACTTTCCAGGAAAAAGGACTGGTGCAGTTGATGGACCTCGGCGAATACTGGGAGCAAACCACCGGGTTGCCCATCCCCCTCGGCGGTATTGCCGTGCGCCGAAGCCTGCCTTTGGAGGTTCAGCAGACCGTAGACCGGGTGCTGCACCGGAGCGTGGCCTTTGCCCGTCAAAATCCATTGGCACCGCTGGATTATGTGCGCCGGCATGCTCAGGAAATGGATACGGAGGTGATGTACCGCCATATTGACTTGTACGTCAATGAATTTACCCTCGATTTGGGTGCAGAAGGCAGGATGGCCGTAGAGCGGCTGTTCGGCATGGCACAGGAACGAGGGCTCATTCCCGGGTTTGACGGGAAAGTTTTGGTGTAAATTTCACTATCTTCACCCCAAATTCTAGTTTTTCAAAATCAAATATGCCATGAAAAACAAACTGTTCATCCTGTCTGTGATTTTTTTAGCAGGTGCAATGGTCAATTGCTCCGGCTCCAAAACTCCTGAAGAAAAAGCTGCCGAAGAAGCAGCTGAAACCCTTGAAAAGAGCATGGAAGAAGCTTCCGGCGACATGGAAAAAGCCGCCCAGGAAATGGCAAAAGCCATGGAAGGCTTAGCTGGTGGCGAAAAAATGCCGGTCATAGACCACAAAAAACTGAAAAACCTGCTTCCGGAAACCCTGATGGGCATGAAGCGGACTGAATTTGAAAGCGAATCGGTAAGTGCAGCCGGTTTTCAGATCAGCAACGCTAAGGCCGCTTATGAAAAAGACGGCGGCAAAATCCGCATCAACATTGCCGACACCGGTGGGGTAGGGATGGCCATGATGGGCATGGCCGCCTGGGCCACGATCTCCATTGACAAGGAAACCCAGGACGGATACGAACGCACTTCCGAAATTGACGGCCACAAGAGCTTTGAACGCTATGAACGCACCGGAAAAAACGGAGAAATCAGCGTGCTCGTGGCCAAACGCTACATCGTTACCGTCAATGCCGACAATGTAGAGGAGGCGGACATGCGAAAAGCCGTCGAAGCCATTGACCTCGATGATTTGGCTGGCTTGAAATAATGCCGATGACCCTGATCGAGTACCTGAAAAGCAGAATTCGCAGCTTTAAATTTGCCTTCGAAGGGTTGGCCGAACTCCTTGTTCACGAACCCAATATGCGCATTCATGTAACCGCTGCGGTGCTGGCCGTTTTTGCCGGGGTATGGTTCTCCATCACCCCGGCAGAATGGGCCATGGTCGTTTTGTCCATAGCCATCGTGATGGGAGGTGAAGCCATGAATACGGCTATCGAACACCTCGCCGACCTCGTTTCTCCCGAATACCACCCTTTGATCAAAAAAGCGAAAGACGTGGCTGCCGCTGCCGTTTTCCTGTTCGCAGTCGGTGCTGCCGTGGTCGGCCTGATAATTTTCCTGCCCAGACTAATCGCTTTGTTCTGAACGTTTGTTTTCCGTAATTTGCACACAACTACACAACACGCCCTTTGCTTTTTAACCTGCCCCGGTTGATAAAGGGATTGCAATTCAAACATGATGGGAAAACTACTAAGCCGTAAGAAGTGATTGCTGTCACCTCTTCTACGGCCCAACTATCTGTTTATCCAAAACCCTCTGTCATGCAACTACGCTATTTGTACTCATCCCTCCTGGCGGCGTTCCTGTGCTTTGCGGCAAGCGCTCAGGAACAATTGGGCCTTCGGGTTCATGCCTTCGCCGGCATCAATGGCGCCCTGCTCAATCCGGCAGCGCCGGCAACTTCGCCTTTTGCCTGGGACGTCAACCTGGTGGAAGGCGCGTTTTTTTTCGCCAACAACTATGCCTTTATCCGCGATTCCCGCATACTGGATCTGGTAAGAGCACGGGAAAGTGCCGAGTTTTTTTCAGCCCCCGATTTTCCGGATGATGCTGAGTTGCCGGAAAACGGTTTTTTGGTTGATTTTTTCAGTGACGGACGCAAACAGTTTGCCAATATGCTGTCGAGCTTTACCGGACCTTCTTTTTTCTTTCGCATCGGAGAGGCCCACACCATTGGCCTTGTTACCCGCGCCCGGTTCATGGCCACAGGCAACGGCATTTCTGACAACCTCAGCTATTTCATTTACGAAGACCGGCCCTTCTTTGAAGAATTTGTGGTAGAACCCTTCCGGATGGGTTTTATGGGATGGTCGGAGTACGGACTCAATTATACCTATGCTGCAGAAACCGAAGCTGGTAAACTTTCCATAGGTGCTACGCTTCGGTATCTACAAGGCTACGAAGGCGCTTACCTGCGCAGCCGGGAAGCGTTTGACCTGACCAAGTTGCCGGGCCGCACCCTGAGTGGTACGCCCTTTGATTTTGGATTGGGCTATTCCCGGGGCTTGCTTGAAGCAGAAAGTTACGAATTACAGCGCAACGGGCGGGGTTTTGCAGCCGATTTAGGGTTCACCTACACGATTGGAGAAGAAGAAGGCGCTTACGATTGGAAAATCGGGGTATCGCTGCTCGATCTTGGCGGCATCCGGTTCAACGGCGCACAACACCGCATTCAGACCCCCGACATTCGCAGTGTCACTGCAGCGGATTACGACGACATCCGAAGCGCGTCGGAGTTTGAAAACAAATTGCGCGTTTTCAGCGCTCAAACACTCAGCGATTCTTCGGCTTCGTTTCAGGGCAATGCATTCACCATGTCGTTGCCCACAGCCTTCAGCCTGCAACTTGACCGGGCATTCAGCGAAAAATTTGCTGTGAACGCCACATACGTTCAGGGCGTTCCTGTGGGCGCAGCCGGGGTGCAACGCGGCGCCATGCTGGCCCTGACGCCCCATTTTGGCAACCGCTGGTTTGGCGCAGCCATTCCGGTTTCTCTCTACAACTGGCAGCAACTGCGGCTGGGATTGTCGGTTCGGCTTGCCTTTCTTACCATTGGATCTGACCAAATTGGCAGTATCTTTAGCCGCCGCGATTTGTCGGGCACGGACTTCTATTTTGCCCTTAAAGTGAACCCGTTCAAGATCCGCAGCAGCGAAAAAGAACACAAAAAAGGATACAGCAGGGGCGGCGCAAAGCGCATGAAGGCCGGCAATGCCAAAGTAAAATGTTATGACTGGTAGCACATTGCAGTTTACCTGCAAATTTTTTGAAGAATTAACCCTCCACGAATTGTACGAGCTCATGGCTTTGCGCCAAATTGTATTTGCAGTGGAACAAAATTGTCCGTATCTGGACGCCGATGGTAAAGACCTGAAATGCTGGCACCTGATGGGCCGCAATGGGGAAGGCAAACTCCTCGCCGTGGCCCGCCTGTTGCCGGAAGGCCTTTCTTATCCCGGCTATGCGTCCATTGGGCGGGTAGCGTCTGCGCCGGAGGCACGGGGCACCGGAGCGGGGCGTCAATTGATGCAGGCCGCCCTTTCGGAAATGGCCAGGCTGTTTCCAGGCTTACCCATTCGCATTGGCGCACAGCAATACTTGATAAAATTTTACGAATCTTTTGGTTTTCAGGTAGATAGTGAAGTTTATCTGGAAGACGGGATTCCGCATGTGGAGATGGTTTTGGGCGGTTAATTATTCAACCCCCAGACCCAATTCCCTTCGCTGTCGCAATACCCGATTTTGTCGCCTTGTTCTACGCGGAAAAGGCCCTGACCAGCGTAGCTGATGAACTCGTAATCCGGCTCGGCGATGACTTCGCCTTTCAGGTTGCTGAGGCCGTTGAAACCTTCGATGCGTACTTTGGCGAAGCCGTTTTCAAAACTTTCAATGCGGTCGTATTTTGGCGGGATCACTTCGATGCCTTTTTGATTGATGATGCCCCATTTACCATTGATTTGTACCACCGCTACGCCGTGTTTGAAGCCCGTTGCACGCTCGTAGTAGCCGTCGTAGAGGTTGGCTTCTTCGGTGATGTAGTAAAACTGGTAGCTGCTTTCGTCGCGCACCAGTCCACGACCCTCCGCAAACAGCAGCAGGCGGTCAATGCTCGGCTCGATGATGACCTGACCGGAGCGGTCAATGACACCAGCTTTGCGCATGCCTTTGTAAACCACGGCTTTGCCGTCTTTAAAATCAAGACAGCGGGAGTATTCCAGCGGGATGACCTCTTTGCCCGTTGCGTCAATATAGCCGCAAAGCCCGTTTTTCTGTACCACCGCCCGGCCTTCGGAAAAACCGGAAGCTTTCGGATAAATACAGGGGATGACCAATTTTCCTGTGGTGTCAATAAAGCCAAACAACTCTTTGCTTTGGACAACGGCCAGCCCTTCGCGGAATTCGGAAATTTGGTTAAAATCGAGGGAGGAAACCATATTCCCGCTCAGGTTGATGAGGCCGTAACGGATGAATTCGTTGCCAAAAGCCACCACCGCGAGCCCGTGCTGGTCAAAACTCCGGATTTCATTGTATTTAGGTCGGAGCAGGAACTTGCCGCTTTGGTCAATCAGCCCCCATTTTCCTTCGCTGACCACGCGGGCAACACCTTTGTAAAAATCGAAAGCCCTGTCAAATTTGGGTTCGATGACCAGCTCATCTTTGGGGTTGATGAACCCGGCACCGGTTTCCGTATGCACCCAGGCAAGGCCGGCATTAAAATTCCCGGCTCGGTTGTATTTAAACTTGATTTCTATATTGCCCAATTTATCAATAAAGCCCCAGTGACGGCCCAATTTCGCAGCAGCAAGGCCCTCTTTAAAGTCGCCCACCTCCCGAAACCGGCACGGGATAACTTCCAGTCCGTCAGAATTAACAAACCCCCACATCCCATTGCGCTTTACTGCAAGCCTGCCTTCCGAAAACGAACCGATTTCTTCATAAATGGCGCTGACGGCCAATTGGCCCAGCGTATCAATCAAGCCGTATTTTGGAGCTTGTTTGTAGAGGCGCACGATGCGGTTATTGGTGTTTTCCAAAAAACCAATGCCATCGTATTGGCAGGGAATGAGCCAGTCGCCTTTTTTGTTGATCATGCCCCATTTGTTGTCGGTGCCCTGCACGATGCTCACGCTGTTCACAAAATCTTTGGCAAAAGAAAACTGAGGGCGAATGGCGATCATACCGCTGGTGTCTGCGTAGCCCCATTCGCAGCCTTCACACACCAGGTGCGCATTGTTTTGAAAAATCTGGTCGTAATTGGTATAGTCGGTCATGTAATTGGGCGACAACATGCCGTTGAGGTGGTGGGTCAGTTTGCCAAGGCTGTTTTGTACCTTGAGGCTGCCGGAAAGCCGGCCCTGCATGCTGATTACGGCCAGTCCTTCGCGGAAAGGCCCGACGTAGGCACAATCCCGCTTAACAATTTGCCCTATGCGGTTTACCAAACCGTATTTCCCGTTGTCGAATATGCAGCGGGCGAGGGGGTTCCCATTGCGGAAATCCTCAAACTGCACATCCCAGAACGCTACTTCGGTCACCAGAAGCCCAACTTCGTTGTTGACTAAGCCATAAATGGATTCAAAGCGATAAGTTGTGCGTTCAAATTCGTATCGTCCGGGTTTTTCAATGCCTACAAGACTGAAATTCAGGTCTTTTTCGACCTGAACACTGTGAAATTTTGGCTCTATCTGCACCGCTCCGTCCTCCAGTCTGCGCAGGCCCCAGCGGTCGGCAATCGGGGAGTAAAACCATTCAAATTTGTCAATCAGGTAAGGATTTTCATCATCCCTGGTGGTGTACTGTCCTTTTCGGCCGTCTTTTTTCCCGGTGACTTTAACCTGAAAATGCTTTTCGAAGGTGCTCCCGTCGGAGAGATTGCCGTGCTCGTCAAACTGGAGCAACGTCAGCGATTCCGAGCCGTCAACCTTTTTAAAATAGGCCCTGGCGCGGTTTTCTTCCAGGTCAATGCGCTGGTATTTGGAGGCCACAACAGCTACCCCGGCTGCATTGACAACCCCGAATAAGCCATTCTTTTTGGCTGCACAGATATTGCCTTTCAGGGGGGCAATGTAGTCGTATTCAAAAGGCAGCAGGACGCTGTCGCGCACTTGTACCAAGCCCCATTTGTTCTTAAAGCTGGCGCGGAAGATATTGCCTTCATGCGCCTGGATTTCATCGTATTGTGGTTGCAAGACTACATTGCCACACCAGTCAATCAGGCCAAGTTGGCGGTCTTTTTTTACCAGCAGGTAGCGCTTGGAAAAAGCGTAATAATCTTCATAGGTACCCTGGGAAATGATGTTTCCGAAGGCAATCGAATAGATGTAAAATTTGTTATTGACAACAAGTTTGATGTAGTGATCGGAGAGCTTTTTGAATGTTTCGTATTTTGCCGGGATCACCGTCTGGCGGTAGATGTTGATGGCCCCCCAGCTGGGCCCGCTGCGGAAAAAGAAAAGCGAATCGTTGAAAATTTTGATTTCGTTGGCAACAGGCGATAAAATTTCCCCTCCAACAGAGGACAACAACCCGGAAGATTCCCCTTTCCGGGTAATGAAAAACTGATCGCCATAAGGCTGGATGTCGTCATAAACGGGTTCTGAAATCACTGAACCATCCCGCCTCACCAGCCCCCATTTGCGGGATTTTTCAAAAGAGATGTACCCGCCAGGCCAGACCTGAAGGCGCTGGTAGCCTTTTTTTAGCACTATTTTTCCTTCGAGGTTAATCACCATCCATTCGCCAAGATCCATTACTGCGATGAGGGTCGAGTCCATAACCTTGAGGTCGTCAAACTTGGGTGCCACAATCTCCTCCCCGTTTTGGTTCATCAAACCAACACGGCCTGCCCGTTGCATCACGGCATAGCCATAGTGCTTAAAATCGCCGATGGCATCGTAAACTGGTTTTACAGCCAGTTGACCGGAAGCATTGATCAGCCCCCATTTTTTTTCCACTTTAACCGGAAAAAAGGGCTGCGCCAATAAGGTAAACGGCGTAAGAAACAAAAGAATAATGAGGCACGGTTGGCGCGTCATGCTCATAATCGGAATAAGATTTTGTTGATCTGGTGATCAGAAGTTCTGGAGATTGTTTTTTTTGAACGAAAAAACAAAAGGCAAAGTACTTCGCAACCAATTAGATTGAAAATGTGTACTTCATTGTTTAGAATGCGGTGTGAAATTAGTACAATTCTGCTTCGTTGCGGATATTTAACATTTCCGGCGGTGACGGCAAAAAGCGCTACCCGTCCGAAAGGTGCCGTTTGCCGGAGCAACTCAACCGTAAAGCTTAAAAAGGTGTTCCCATTTTTTTTTGTGATGGCTTTTTCAAATGCCCGGGAAGTGACAACAACATTTAGCCATCGTAATAAAAAAAATGAGAATGAGATCACTATCAAAAAAAAGTGTACTTTTGCGTAACCACTTGGTAATTAAAAAATTACAATTGTCAGGTGTATTGATAAGCCGTTAAAAATCAGGTATTTTTGAGTTTTTAACCAATAATACCTTCCACCAATGACCCAGTGTTAAACGATTGTATTGCAAAAGCTGACAGATGCAATTATCTCTTTTGAACCCTGTATTGGGATAACTACTAATTCTACTTATCCATGAAGCGTAATACCGGTAACACCGTTATCGAAAGTCTGGGGGCTTATCTGCCGCCCAAGGCAGTTTCCACACGCGACGTTGTGGCAGGATGTGTCAACGAAGTGCGTTTTCCAATTGAGCGCATCACAGGTATCAAAGAACGCCGGATGGCTGGTGATACCGAATTTGCCATTGACCTGGCCATCAACGCTGTAGAAGATTGTTTCAAATACTCCAAATACACGCCGCAGGACATTGACCTGGTGATCTGCTGCAACATTTCACACTACGACCAGCACGAACGTTATTCTTTTGAACCCAGTGGTGCCATCCGACTGCACGAACGGTTTGGTTTTGATTCGGCTACGGTTTATGACATTTCCAATGCATGCGCCGGAGTTTTTACCGGTATCAACATCGCCGACGCTTTTCTGAAATCCGGAACGGCCAACCGCGTGCTTGTAGTTAGCGGGGAATACATTACCCACCTGACCAAAACCGCCCAGAAAGAAATCCAGGATTTGTATGACCTGCGACTGGCTTGCCTGACTTTGGGCGATTCAGGGGTTGCCCTGATTCTGGAACGTTCGGACCGCACCGACATTGGCTTCCAGCAATTGGAAATGCTGACTCTGGGCAATTACAGCCCGTTCTGCATTGCCAAAGCCACTGAGTATCCGCATGGCGGCGCCATCATGCTCACCCAGTCTGCTGAATTGTCAGGAGTAGCGGTGAAGGAAGGTGCCAAACACGTTTGTAAAATGGTTTGGGCAGTAGGAGAGGACTCCATCCATACGATGATTACTCACCAAACTTCCAAAATCAGCATCCAATCCGGTATTGCTGAGGTAAACCGGATTTTAAATTCTGAAAAATTCAATTCGGAAAACACCATCAACAACCTGGAAAAACGGGGAAATACGTCAACTACGTCCCATTTCGTTGCGGTTATGGACCATATCCAGAGTGGCCGCATTAAATCCGGAGAAAACATTCTTTTCAGTGTCAATGCCTCCGGCGTAACGCTTGGAACGGCAGTGTACTTTTTTGACGACTTGCCCGACCGCATCCGAAAGTTCCAGGAAACGAATACGCAAGCTGAAAAAATTGCGCCTGCACTGGAAGAAAACCCGGATTACAACATCGCTCCGACGGTTACCATTGGCAGCATCGGTATTGTACCCGGCGATATTGAAATTAAAAAAAGCACCTTTGACCTGGCCAATTATGCAGCCAAACAGTGCCTTGAACCGCTGGCGCTTTCCGGAGACGACCTCGATTTGATGATTTATTCCGGCGTTTACCGGGATGAGTTTTTGTGCGAACCGGCGGTTGCAGCCATGCTTGCCGGCGATCTGAGCATGCGCGCTGACGTGTATCGGGAAAGCGGCAACTCTTTTGCCTTTGATGTGCTGAACGGCTCATTAGGCTTTCTGAATGCCATTCATACCGGCGTAAACATGATCAACAGCGGTAAAGCCGGAAATGCTTTGCTGCTGACTTCGGAAATCGAAAACAACCTTGAAACCTGGCCCAACGACCTGATGGGTATTGAAGAAACCGGCGCAGCCATGCTGCTGAAAAAATCTGAAGACGGTTCCGGGTTCGGTGATTTTGTTTTCAAAAAATTCCCGAAGTATTCCAATAGCTTAATTGTGGAAAATTATTGGGTAGATACCAAGCCTTTCCTTGAAGTGCAGCGCGATGAACGCCTGGATGATTTTTATGTGGAGTGCATCGTGGATACCGTGGCGGAACTGATGATGAAAGCACGCCTTGATATGGACAAAATAGCCAAAGTTTTTCCGCCGCAAATTTCATCGTCTTTTATTCAAAAACTGACAAAGGCATTAAATTTGTCGCCGCAAAAAGTGGTGGATGTCACGCCCGGAAGAAAGGATTTGTTCACCTCATCTATTCCTCATGCCCTGCATCAGGCGATCAGCAACAAAGAAGTCGCTAAAGGCGAAATGGGACTGATCATCAGTGCAGGTTCAGGAGTTCAGGTGGGATGCGTCATCTACCGTTTTTGAGCCGCATGAAATTGTATCATTAACTCTCTACTTGCCAGAAATAAAAGGATTATGCTCAATTTCCTAGGGCTGCTTGCCCCGATTTTTTTTGTCGTCGTCCTCCTGGAATGGTTTATCGGAAGGCGCAAGGGTAAAGAAGTATACCAGTTTAGTGATGCCATTGCCAACATGTGTGCCGGAATGGCAGAGCGCATGTTCGACTTCTTCTGGGCGATCATCATGTTGTTCGCATTCAAATGGATCTACGATAACTTCGCCATTTTTGAGATCCCCCGAAACGTCTGGACATGGATACTTTGCCTGCTTGCGTATGATTTTCTGTATTATTGGTATCATCGCCTCGGGCATGAATCCAATTTTCTCTGGGCCGTTCACATTGTTCACCACCAGAGTGAAGAATACAACTATACCGTAGCCTCGCGGCAATCCGGTTTTCAGGCTATTGCCAAAACCTTTTTCATTGCGCCATTGCCCTTAATCGGGTTTGCTCCTGAATTTGCATGGACTGTGTTTATCGCAGCAGGCGTACACCAATTTTTCCTGCATACGCGTTTAATTGGCAAACTGGGCTTTCTGGAGTACATTTTTGTAACGCCTTCTCTGCACCGGGTTCACCACGGTCGCAACGAAGAATACCTGGACAAAAACTACGGAGGCGTATTCATTTTCTGGGACATGCTTTACAAAACGTATGAAAGAGAGGATGCTGAAGTTCGTTTTGGCATCACTTCCGGATTCGCCAGCCGCAATGTTTACTGGTCCTATTTTCACTATTGGGTTGACCTGTTCAGACAAGCAAGGGAAATTCCCAGGTGGAAAGATAAAATTACGCTTTTCCTCCAGCGGCCAGGCTGGTTGCCCGAAGAGGTAAAGCCCAAAACAGCACCTAAACCCAAGCCCTTAGATCGCCCGAAATATGCGCCTAAAGCTCCCGCGCAACTGACTGTTTACATCCTGTTGCAGGTGTTTATTTGTCTTTTGCTGCTGGCTGGCATGATGATCCAGAAAGGTGACGTCAAAAATGGCTATCCTACACTGGAAGCTTTTTACACGGAGTACATGAGCCCGTGGGAAGTGGCCGCCTACGCTGCATTGATCACAATGGCAACGCTCACCATTCCTGTTTTGATAGAAAAGCGGAAATGGGTGTACTATGCCGAACAGCTTCGGTTGGTGATGATGGCAGTAGGCGTACCGTTTATTTTACTTCAAATCCCTGTCGGAAATCCCTGGGGAAGCTTGATTGCAGGTTTGTTTTTTGCCTGTAGCTTCTGGCTTTTCAGGATGAGGCCGTTTTTTTCATCGAATGCGAATGAAGAAAACAAGCACGGTGATGAACGCAAGGATGGGAGTGATGTTAAACTTGCGCTATCCTGAGCCGTGTAACAGGAAACCTATTCCGGTCTGAATGCTGTTTTAATGCGCTCCCCCAAAGCTTCTTTTGGGGAACCTGAAATCTATAACTTCTTTCTAAAATTTCTGATTCGTCATGAGAGTAACATTTCAAAACGACAGCCCAAGTGAATTCTATCTGACCCTTGCCCAACGGATTGATGTATATTTCAAAAGTCACAAACAGGGCAGAAAAGCTAATGGCCTTTACTGGGTAAAGGTTGTCAGCTTGTTTTTGATGTACTTCGCTTGTTATTTTGCTGTTTTGTTTCTTCCCTATAGTTTTTTGACGGCATTGGCATGCTACCTGGTTATGGGAGTTTTAATTGTTTCAATCCTGTTTGCTGTGGGGCACGACTCGGTACACAATGCAGTGTCGCTCAACCCCAAAGTCAATTACCTGATGGGGTATGTGTGGAACTTTTTCGGCGTCAGCAGTTATTTCTGGCGATTGAAGCACAACATTTCCCACCATGCCTTTACGAACATTCCGGGCAGTGACGGTGATTTGGATCAAACCAGTTTGTTGCGACTCAACCCAATGGCGCCGCGCCGCAATGTTCACAAATATCAGCACCTATATGCGGTGTTCATTTATAGTTTACTGGGGCCGTACATCATTTTTATCCGCGATTTCAAGTTGCTGAGAGAGAAAAAATTCGGCAATACCATTCTGGAAAAACACCCCTTCAAGGAGGTGGTCATCATCATTTTGAGCAAAATATGGTTTTTCTGCTTTATGGTCGTGATTCCCAAAATAGTAACCGGGATGCCCTGGCCGGATATGATTGCCGTGACCTTAGCCATGTTGTTCATTGCCGGAATTTTCACTGCAATTGTATCTTTTCCGGTACACGTGACCTACGAAAGCGATTATGCCCTTCCCAATAAAGAAGGTGTGGTGGAGATGGATTTCATGACCCACCAATTGCTGACAACAGTGGATTATTCTGCAGAAAACAAATGGATTCACTGGTTTTTCGGGGGCATCAATACCCATGTTGTGCACCATATGTTCCCCAGTGTGAACCACATTCATTATTACAACCTGACGAAAATCGTAAAGCAAACAGCCTCCGAATACCAGTTGCGGTATGTCAACAAAACTTTAGCCACTGTAATGCGGGATCACCTGTTGTTTTTGCGTGAACTGGGACACCGGGATAATCCTACGAACCTGAATCTCATTTAATTGCCAACTACATGAGTCTGAAGTCTTTTATTGCAAAACTGATGGCGCAGTACTACGCCGGGAAAGTAGCTAAATGGCGCAACAATCCCCTCGCTTATCAGGACCGTATTTTTGAATACAACCTCTCGGTTGGCCGGACGACCCGTTACGGAAAAGATCATGGTTTGGATAAAGTGAAAAACCATGAAGATTTTACAAAGGCTGTCCCCCTTCAGGAATACGAAGGCTTCAAAGACTATATTGAAAAAATCAAGGCCGGGGAGCAAAATGTACTTTGGAAGGGCCTGCCCAAATATTTTGCCAAAACTTCCGGGACTACTTCCGGGGTAAAATACATCCCGGTCTCCGAGGAAGGCATGCCTACTTTTATCAGCGCAGGTCGGTTGGCATTGGCCATGTACACCTACGAAACCGGCAATGCAAGCTGGGTAGACGGCGGTTTGATTTTCATCCAGGGCAGCCCTGAATTAAATAAAGTCGGTGCCGTTCAGGCCGGGCGTATGTCGGGCATTACTTACCACCACATTCCCAAATACCTGCGCCGCAACCTGACGCCAACGTATGAGACCAATACCATAGAAGATTGGGAACTGAAAGTGGACCGCATTTGCGACGAAACCCTGAAACGCGATATGACCGTCATCGGCGGCATTCCTCCCTGGGTGCTTATGTACTTTGAACGGCTGATGGAAAAAACCGGAAAAAAAAGTGTTTCGGAGATATTCCCTAATTTTCAGGTCTATCCCTATGGTGGGGTTAATTTTGCGCCTTACCGGGAGCAGTTTGAAAAAGCAATCGGAAAAAGCATTGCCTATGTGGAAATGTACAACGCTTCCGAAGGCTTCATTGCTTTTCAGGATAAGCAAGGTGTGGAAGGAATGTTGCTGAATTTAGACGGCGGCATTTTTTACGAATTTGTCCCGGCGGATGAAATTCATGACCAAAACCCAACCCGCCTCACTCTGAAAGACGTTGAATTGGGTAAAAATTACGCGATCGTCCTCAATACGAATTCCGGACTTTGGGGCTATGTCATCGGAGATACCGTCAAATTCGTGTCCATTGACCCCTACCGCATTGTTGTTACCGGGCGCACCAAGCATTTTATCTCTGCTTTTGGCGAACACGTCATCACCGAAGAAGTGGATGAAGCGTTGCTGGTTGTAGCCCACGAAGCAGGGGTAGGTATCATCGAATTCACAGTAGCTCCCCAGGTAAACCCACCGGATGGCTCCTTGCCCTACCACGAGTGGTTTGTCGAATTTTCTCATGAACCGCAGGATCTGAAATCTTTTTCCCAAAAGGTCAATGCCCTGCTGTGTGAAAAGAACATCTATTACCGGGATCTGATTGAAGGGAATATGTTACAGCCGCTCATCATTCGTTCCATTCCTAAAGATGGTTTCCGCCATTACATGAAAGCCCGGGGCAAATTGGGCGGCCAGAATAAAATGCCGCGCCTTGCCAATACCCGGGAATACGCGGACGATCTGACGGAGGTACTGGAACTCAAGTACTAACGGGATGAAATACATTGTTGTTACCGGCGCTTCGGCCGGGATCGGTTTGGAAACGGTACGCTTCCTGCTCGGAAAAGGCTGCTATGTTTTTGGAAGTGTAAGAACCACTGCCGATGCGGATAGATTAACCGGCCTTTTTCCGGAAAATTTTACACCTCTTGTCTTCGACCTTACCGATGACGTTGCCATGGCAGCTTCGGTAGAACAAGTAGCTGCCATTATTGGCGAAAGCAACCTGACTGGCCTGATAAACAACGCAGGAATCGTGGTGCCGGGGCCGATCCTGCATTTGCCAAAAGAAAAAATGCGCCACCAGTTTGAAGTCAATACTTTCGGACCAATGGTATTGTGTCAGTTGTATTTTCCCTTGTTGAAAAAAAAGGGAAACAATCCGCCAGGCCGCATTGTCAACATTAGCTCGCTTTCTGCAGAAATTGCGCTGCCTTTTATGGGGCCGTATTCCGCTTCCAAACGGGCTTTAAGCAACCTTGCCCATGCCCTGCGCAGGGAGTTTTATCCTTATGGCATACAAGTTGTTGATATTCAGCCGGGACGGGTAAAAACTGGCATTGTGGATACCCTTGCGCCCAATGCTTCCCATTTCATAGGCACCGATTTTGAAGCAGGAATGAAAAGGTATCTTGAATCGGCACAATACCTCCGCGACCGGGGTTTATCGCCCGAATCTATTGCCGCTTCCGTTTACAAAGCACTCCACGAGGCCCGGCCCAGGCTAAGGTATGTGAAACCATACCGGTATTTCTCCCGGTGGAAAATTCCTTCCAGTTTGCCTGCTCGTTTGCTGGATCGCATTCTGGCAAAACGCCTGGGGTTGTTGCCTGAGTATTTGAAAAACAAAAACACTCCCTGAACATGAGGTATATTTTAGTTACAGGCGTTTCGTCGGGTATTGGCTACGCCTGCGTGGCGTATTTCATTGAGCAGGGGTGTCATGTGTTTGGAAGCGTGCGAAAACCAGAAGATGCTGCCCGGCTTAGTCAAATTTTTGGTGCCAATTACACGCCATTATTGTTTGATGTAACTGACAGTGAAGCCATTAGACGGGCAGTAGAGGTGGTAAAAGCCAAATTGGGTGAAGGAGAAAACCTGTTTGGCTTAGTGGTCAATGCGGGAATTCAGATCCCGGGGCCTATTTTATACCTGACCCGTGAAGAAATGCGCTACCAGTTCGATGTCAATGTTTTTGGCACGCTTGAAGTCATTCAGTATTTTGTGCCATTGCTGCGGGAAACAGGGCAAAACAAACCGGGGCGCATTGTACATGTTGGATCTACCTCAGCAGCAATCACCTTACCATTCACCAGTTTTTATTCTGCCGCCAAAAGCGCCATGCACAGCCTGTGTGATACCCTTCGCCGCGAACTGATGATGTACGGGGTTGACGTTATAGATATTTATGTCGGACCCGTAAACAATGAATTGGTAGCAAAAGTAGCACCTTACAAAGAGCGATACAAAGCCACCGATTATTATGCCGCCATCACGATGCGACTGGAAGGGGCACTGAAAAAAAACATTCCCAAAGGGCTGTTATCGGAAGAAGTAGCCGCTGCAATTTTTCGTTCCCTCACTGTACCCAATCCCAAACACCGCTTTGCGCTCAACAAAGACTGGTTCAACACCTGGTTTATCCCAACCCTTTTGCCACACCGGGTGCTGGATAGGATCGTCGCTAAGAAGTGGAAAATGCGGCCACAGGATTTTGAAGGGCGTTAAAGACAAGTACTAACTGGTTTTCCGTCGGTCGAGCACCTGGTGAAACCGCAGCAAATGATCCGGTTCGGCTTCATTGTACAAACACAAAAGGAGCACATTGCGCTTTCGGCCATCGGTGGGAAACAAAATCTTAAGCGGGTTGTGCACATAACCATTGTCTTCAAAAAGAAGAATTTGCTGGTTTCTGACAGGCAGGCGGAACAACTCGAGGTCCTGCGCATTGGCTGGAAGGGGAATGTCGGCGTAGCCTTCCTCTTTCAGGAATTGCCGAACCATTTCATAACTATGGGCCAGAGAAGCTCCCCCGAAGGTCGTACGGTACTCGTAGCCGTCGCTTTCGCCGCCAAGGTATTCCGAGCCGGCTGGTGGGAAGTCATAGCGCAAGGGCATGTGGTTACTGGTTAGTTATCAATTTATCGGGCTTTTTGCAATTTCATATGCACGAATCCGGATTAACTGGCCGAAATTCGTTGTTCCCCACCAATCATACGGATACTCTTGCAATAGGAGTCAAATTTCCTTTTACTTTTTGTCCAATCTTTACTTCAATGACCGCATCTAAAGGCAGAAAAATATCCACACGCGAGCCAAAGGTAATGAATCCCATTTCACTACCCTGGCCGACCTGTTCTCCTGCCTTCAGATAATTTTTTATTCGTTTGGCCATGGCGCCGGCAATTTGTCGCAGCAGAATTTCTGCCCGGTCATTTTTGATGACTACAGTTGTTCGTTCGTTTTCTGTAGAAGATTTGGGATGCCAGGCTACTAAATATTTCCCCGGGTGATATTTCAGGTATTCAATTTTACCGCCAATAGGATTGCGGTTCACATGAACGTTGAGCGGCGACATGAAGATAGAGACCTGAAGGCGTCTTGCCTGAAAGTACTCGGGTTCTTCTGCTTCTTCAATCACCACTACTTTTCCATCCGCAGGTGCATAAACAATACAATCGTCGGCAACAGGGATGTTACGGCGTGGATTCCGAAAGAACTGAAGGATCAGCAGGAACAAACCTCCCGAAAATACAGCTGTATATGGTAAACTTCCCGGGAGTACCGCCTGCAACAACCAGATAAAAACAGTCAGCAAAAAAATGGTC
>JABWAJ010000519.1 GCA_013361075.1 Saprospiraceae bacterium
ACTTGTTGCGACGGGGCAGCGTGGTGGTGGAAATGGCTAAACACCGCTGACGCGTTCCTTCACTTGAATGCCCACAGGGCATTCACCCTTCGGGATCGCTCAGTCATTTGGCCAATCACAGCGTTTTTTGAGGAGCATAGCCCTGTTCTGTGACGAAAAAAAGGCGATGAGTGGCCGAAAAAGAGCCATTTCCGGCTCACGATGATTCCCGTCGCAACAAGTCTAATTAGCATACGCCCGTCAACCGTCTGCCCTAAACCGTCCACCGTCTGCAAAATACCGCAACAGCGCATTTACGGTGTGCGGGTGCTGAAATTCGCCGGCAATCAATTTGTTCCATACGTCAGCTTCGTGGAGCAGCACCACTTCCACGGCTTCGCCATCGTCGAGACGCTGGGGCAGGGTGGGTTCGGCATTCAGAGCCAGCCAATGAAAAATGTAACTGCTCATAAATACCGGGTTGGAATAAATGCCACCGAGAAGCCGCCATTCAGGGGCAGTATAGCCCGTTTCTTCCGCTAATTCGCGCATGGCCGCATCGGCCTGTGGCTCGCCTGCATCCACCGCCCCTCCGGGCAATTCCAGCGTATCGGCACCAATACCAAAACGGTACTGTCGCACAAAAACGATATGCCCATCGGGGGTCACAGCAACGATATTGGCAGCATCAGCACCTTCCAGTACGATCATGGCTTCGGTTTTCCCATTTCGGGGATTGCGCATGTAGTCGAGGCGGCTGCGAAAGATCTTCAGGCCGGGGCCGGGTTCGGAGCGATCCAATTTCCACCCGTCTTTGTTGGTTTTTTCCATATTTTTTTTCAATTTCAGCTTTTCAAAAATCACTCAATATGATGAATCAACGCCTCCTCCTCTTGTTCTCCTGTTGTTTTTTACTAAATCCGGCTTTTGGTCAGGAAGATGTTTCCTATAAATTACCACCCAAAGATATTGCTGATTTGCTATTGGCCAAGCCGGCTCCGGGGGTTAGTACCGACGACAAAGGCGAGTGGATGCTGCTCACCGAAACCAGCAGTTATCCTTCCGTTGAAGAGCTGGCGCGGCCCGAGCTGAGGCTTGCCGGCCTGCGCATTAACCCTAATAATTATGCACCAAGCCGTCAGAATTTTCTGCAAAACCTGTATCTGAAAAACATAGCGACCGGCAAAGAGATGCCCATCAGCGGGTTGCCCTCGCCGCTTTACGCCAGCAGTGTAAGCTGGAGCCCAAACGACAAAAAGATTGCTTTTACCCACACCACAAATGACCGGGTTGACCTTTATGTCATTGATGTAGCTACGCAAAAGGCCGCAAAAGTGAATAAAACTGCCCTCAACGTCCTGATGGGCAGCAGCTTCCAGTGGTACGACGACAATACACTCCTTTACCGGACTGCGCTGCAACCCGCCTCGGCCGCCCCGCCGAAGCCACTAATGCCCAAAGGCCCTACCATTCAGGAAAACTACGGGAAAGCTGCACCGCGGCCTACTTATCAGGATTTGATCAAAAGTCCGTATGACGAACAATTGTTTGCTTTTTATACCACGGCACAATTGGTAAAAAACACAAACGGCGTAGAGACAAAAATCGGGCAACCAGCTATTTATAGCAGCTTAGAGATCTCTCCGGATAAAAAATACCTTTTGTTGCGCACGCTGAGGAAACCATTTTCTTACCTGGTCACGGCGGGTGGTTTTCCATCAACCGTTGCCATTGCCGACCTCAATGGAAAAATTGTAAAAAACTTAGCAGATCTCCCTTCCTCTGAAACAGCGCCGAGTGGTCGCGACAATGTGCAAAACGTACCGCGCAGCTTCGAGTGGCGCGACGATGAAGCGGCTACCTTAGTCTGGTGCATGCCCTTAGATAGTGGCATTATGAAAAAAGAAATGGAATTTCACGATGCGGTTTATGCCCTGAGTGCCCCCTTTACGGGCGAACAAAAAGAATTGTTCAAAACCCGGCTGCGCTATCGCAATACCTCGTGGGGCAATGGCTCGCTGGCCCTGGTTACGGAAGGTTTGTGGAGCAAACAACTGATGCGCACCAGCCGCTACAATCCTGCCACGGATGCCTTTGAACAACTGATGGAGCGCAACACCACCGATGCCTACAGCAATCCCGGCAATCCCGTAACGGAAAAGAACCAATTCGGCCGCTGGGTGATCAAAACCGTGGACAATGGCAATAAAATTCTAATGAACAACACAACCGGTGCTTCTCCCAAAGGAGACCTGCCTTTTTTAGCAACCTTCGACCTCACCACCAAACAGTCAGAAATCCTCTGGCGTTGCCCGGAAGGTTCCTTCGAAGCCATTGTGCGCGTGATGGATGCCGATAAGCTGGAATTGCTCACCCGCCGCGAAAGTGAAGACGAAATGCCCAATTATTGGATCAAAAACCTGAAACTGCGCATTGCCGACCGGCAGATCACCAATTTTGGCAACCCGTATCCCCAATTAGAAGGCGTGACCAAGCAAAAAATCAGCTACAAACGCGCCGATGGGGTGGACCTGACGGGCGATTTGTATTTGCCGAAAGGCTATGATCCAAAACGCGACGGGCCTTTGCCCACACTGCTTTGGGCATATCCTGCAGAGTACAATTCGGCAGCAGATGCCGCACAAATTCGCGGCAGCGAACACAAATTCACCCTGCTCAACTGGGGATCGCCGGTGTACTACGTTACCCAGGGCTACGCGGTACTCAACAATGCCGAAATGCCCATCGTGGCAAGCGGGGCTGATAAAAAGCCCAACGACGACTTCATCGCACAACTGAAGATGAATGCCGAAGCGGCCGTCAACAAATTGGCGGAAATGGGCGTAGGGGACAAAAACCGCATGGCGGTAGGCGGCCACAGTTACGGCGCTTTCATGACCGCCAACCTGCTGGCGCATACCGATTTATTCAAAGCCGGTATTGCCCGGAGCGGTGCCTACAACCGTACGCTTACGCCTTTTGGGTTCCAGAATGAAGACCGTACGTATTGGGAGGCACCGGATTTGTACCACGACATGAGCCCCTTCAGCTATGCCGATCAAATCAAAACACCCCTGCTGCTGGTGCACGGAGAAGCCGACAACAACAGCGGTACATTCCCGATTCAGAGCGAGCGCCTGTTCAATGCCATCAAAGGCAACGGTGGCACAGTGAAATACCTGAGCCTGCCCCACGAAAGCCACGGGTATGCCGGCCGCGAAAACATCCTGCACCTGTTGCACGAGCAATTCGACTGGCTGGAAAAATACGTAAAAGTGGTTGGGGAAACGAAAATGAAGCCTTAGCTGGGGAACCCCACCAAGGTTCGTGCGGAATCCCTTTGCAAAATGAGTTCAGAACAGTTGCCATATACGAACACCACAGCAGGATTGCAGGAAGTTTAAAGGGGTTAAAGTACGGTTGTGTGGTATTGAAAAACGCGAATAATAACGCGCGACCCAAGCAGTTCGCAAACAATCCTTCTTTAAATTTCACAAACTACCCCATCAAAATTAGGAAAGATGTGATTTGTTTTTTTACATTTGACAGTGGGTATGTGTAAAGAATACACACCCTGTCAAACCCGGAGCCAGGAAGATTTTCCCAGTCAAAAAATTTATCCATCCATAATTTAACGGAAGAACTATGTACTTCAACAATGAAGGCTCTAAGGAAGTCACCTACGACGCAATTGTGATCGGCACCGGCATCAGCGGGGGCTGGGCGGCGAAAGAGCTATGCGAAAAAGGGCTAAAAACCCTGGTACTGGAGCGGGGACGTATGGTTCGCCACGTGCTTGACTATCCAACTGCTTCTCTCGACGATTGGGATTTTGAGCGCCGGGGCGCACCAAAGGTGTCGGAGATGAAATCGTATGCCGTTCAAAACCGAACGGGTTATACCATGAATGAAGCCTCCAAGCACTGGTGGGTGAACGACCTCGACAACCCGTACACCGAAAAAAAACGGTTCGACTGGATTCGCGGCTACCACGTTGGCGGGCGTTCCATCATGTGGGGCAGGCAGTCGTACCGCCTCAGCGAAATCGACTTTGAAGCCAATGCCAAAGAAGGCATCGCAGTGGACTGGCCGATACGCTATGCCGATTTGGCGCCGTGGTACAGCCATGTGGAGCGTTTTGCAGGCATCAGCGGAAAAAAAGAAGGATTGGCGCAATTGCCCGACGGGGAGTTTTTGCCGCCCATGGACCTGACTTGTGTGGAAGAAGAATTCCGCAAAAAAAT
>JABWAJ010000520.1 GCA_013361075.1 Saprospiraceae bacterium
GGGGCTGATCGGGATGCAGATGGTATTTTTGGCCAGGCCCAGGGAGGCATTCTGCTCCTGGATGAAATCGGTGAAATTGACACCAATATTCAGGTCAAGCTCCTGCGGTTTCTGGAAGACCACATCATCCGCCCGGTCGGCAGCAGCAAGGACATCCAGTTAGACGTACAAATTATCGCAGCCACTAACCGCAACCTCAAAGACGAGGTCGCTAAGGGCAATTTTCGCGAGGATCTCTATCATCGAATTGCTGCGTGGACCATTTCCATTCCGCCACTGCGCGAACGCAAGGACGACATTGCTTTACTGCTGGAATACTATGCAGGGGGGCCGTTGAAGGAGATTTTTACACCCGAAGCACTGGAAAAACTGATGCACTACAGCTGGTCGGGAAATATCCGGGCGCTTCGCAACGCCGTTAAATTTATGGCTACCAAACGCCGCATTGAGGGCAAACCCCTCGTGGATGTAAGTTGCCTGCCCGACGACGTACGCGAATACATCCCTTCGCGCGCTCATTCCATAGAAGAACAACAAGCCCTTATGCTGCTGCGCCACATCGAAGAAGCATTTGGTGTTACTACACGCAAGCAAACCGTGGCTGAAAAGGTTGGACTGGAAAATATTGACAACCTGCGCTACCGCGTAAAAACCTATTTCCAGAAATTTCCGGCATTGTTTGAGGGCCTTCCATTGATTCGGCAGCATTATCCGGATATTTTGGGCTGAAAGTGCTCCTTATTGAGACTTTTTGCTTTAGGCGCGACCTGCGAATCCTGAAAAAATTCCGATAATCCTGAAAATTTCAGGAACATCACCTGCTTTCCAGCAACCCATGCTTTCTTTACAGTTGCAAAAAACTGTCATAAAAAAAACATTATCAGATTGTTAGATTCAATTCTCCTTCTGATTTTGCATTAAGGCATTTAATGGTACATATTTTGCTCAGTAATTATCGGTGGTTCAATTTGCCGAAAGGCAACTTTATTATTTGTTTGAACACCATTTTCCCGCGCCGGTGCAGCAGATCAGGTGAACCAGAAATTCGGTGCAGGACCCAGCTTAGAAGACAATTTCCCATGCTACTTATGGTGCGCGCTGCTTTTGTATGCGCGCTTTTTTTTTGGGCAGAAAATATCTTGCTCCGGGTTCGCCATTCACAAAAGCTTAAATTCCTGTTTTTCAATTTCTTAAATGAATTTTCAAAAATAAAACTAATAAATTAGTTGACAAACTAATCCATTAGTTTTACCTTTGGTGAAAATTCATTTTACACATGCAGAAATTAGCCAAGCGCGAAGAGCAGATCATGCAGGCTGTGTGGGCTTTAGAAAAAGCTTTTATCAAAGACATCATTGCCGAGTTACCCGATCCAAAGCCGCACTACAACACCATTGCCACAATGGTTCGCATTCTGGAGGACAAGGGATTTCTGGCTCATCAGTCTTTTGGAAATACCTTTCAGTACTACGCCCTTATTTCGAAGGAAGACTATCAGCGCCAGGCAGTTGGCGATCTGATCAAGCAGTATTTCGACAATTCCTACCCAAACATGCTGGCGTACTTTGCTAAGTCCGAAAAAATCTCGGAAGCTGAATTGGAAGAAATCGTTCAGATCATCAAAAACAAAAAGCCATGATGCCTTATGTGCTGCATGCAGCTGCCCTTGTGGCCGTCAGCTATGCTTTTTACAGGCTTTTGCTTGGGAATGAAACTTTTTTTCAGCTCAACCGCATGGTTCTACTGGGCTGTATGGTGGGCGCTTTTGCCATTCCGCTGATTAAAGTACCCCAGGCGTGGTCGTTGAAGGATGAACTTCCGTTTTTCAGGCAGGATGCACCCGTTTCTTCTTTAGCAGAGTCTGCAAAATCCTCCGATCTTCAGAGCGATGTTGACAAAACCCCGGGAGCAATGCCCATGCAGCAGCTTCAGACTGTCACAAATGGTGAAGCCCTGAGCAACGTGCCCCCTGTTATGCCTTCGCCGTGGAAACCAGAGCGTATCGCCGGTTACATTTATTGGTGTGGAGTATTGGTCTTTGGCCTCAATTTTTTGATCCAGCTTTGTGTCCTGCTGTTCCAAATGTTTACCCTGCCTTCGGTGAAAGACGGCACCATCCGCATCGTGGAATGGAATAGTGATAAGGCGCCCTGTTCGTTTGGGAACGCCATTTTCATCAACCCCGGGCGATACGATTGGGAAACCTACAACCAGATTATCCGGCACGAAAAAATCCACATCGGCCAGGGCCATAGTTTTGATATTCTGCTTGCGGAATTACTGGTAGTCATTCAGTGGTTCAACCCTTTTGCCTGGCAATACCGCCGTTCCGTGGAGCAAAATATTGAGTACCTCACCGACGCCGAAATGCTTCGGGGCCTGGATATTGACGCCAAAGGTTACCAGATGAACCTGCTCAAAGTAGCAGTGCCCAACCTGCCGCTTGGCCTTACCACTAATTACAATTACTCGACTTTAAAAAAACGTATTCTAATGATGCAATCAAAAAAATCATCCGTTCGATCGGGCTGGAAGTACCTGTTCCTGGTCCCGCTATTTGCTTTTTCTGCTTTGGTTTTCAACGCAGTACAATCGCAGAACAATCTTGACAGCAATGAGCAAAGGAGCTACAATTCCCTGTTCAACTTCAACACCGGCGAAATCAGCGCCGATGTGGAAAATCTCGCCGCGGAGGAGTACCAGGGCGAGGGGTTCCGCAAGGTTTACGACATCATTCCCTTTGAGTTTCCCAGGGACCACGGCCCGCACCCGGATTATCGAGCCGAATGGTGGTACTACACCGGCAATCTGGCCGACGCCCAGGGCAATCGCTTCGGCTATCAATTTACCATCTTCCGGCGCGGCATCGTTCCCGGCGAGCCGGAGCGGGCCTCGGAGTGGGCCAGTCACCAGATTTACTTTGCCCATTTCACCGTCACCGATGTAACCGGCAATACCTTTGAATTTCACGAACGTTTTAGCCGGGCCAGTCCTAACCTGGCCGGGGCGCAAGGGCTGCCCACCTATCACGTTTGGCTGGATAATTGGTTTGCCAAAGAAATCGCGCCGGGCCAGGTACAACTCAAAGCCAGCGACGGCAACATTGGGATTGATTTGATTTTGGAGCAAGCCAAGCCCACTGCTCTACAAGGCGACCGCGGCTTGAGCGCCAAAAGCGACGAGCCGGGCAACGCCAGCTACTATTACTCGCTCACCAACAATCTCACGCGCGGCACGGTCACAACTGCGCGGGGCATGTTTGAGGTGACTGGCAATTCCTGGATGGACCGGGAATGGAGCACATCCGACCTGGGCCAGGACGCGGTTGGCTGGGATTGGTTCTCATTGCAGTTAGACGACCAGCGGGAAGTCACCTTTTACTCTATCCGCCGCAAGGATGGCAGCGCCGAGCCGGTCTCTGCCGGGATTCTCATTAACCCCGACGGCAGCACCCGCCGGATTTTGCTGGACGACATCACCATCACCACCCTGGGTACCTGGACCAGCCCTAACAGCGGCGCAGTTTATCCCGCCGGGTGGAACTTGGCCATTCCCGGCGAAGGGATTGATTTACACATCACTCCGCTCATCAGCGACCAGGAATTGCGGGTCTCTTTTACCTACTGGGAAGGGGCTGTCCGGGTGGAGGGCAGCCAGACCGGCTACGGTTACGTCGAGCTGACCGGTTATTATGAGAGTTTGCGGGGACGGATGTAAATAACCTAAGCTGCTATCCTGCTACCATCAACCTAAGATTCACCGCAGAGACACAGAGGACGCCGAGTTTTTATGTTTTTCCTCTGCGTTCTCAGCGTCTTTGCGGTAAAAATCAGCCTATGGTGGTAACTCGAGTTAAAAAGGTGTTGTTACTCGGCCTGGCCAATGCGGATGTTGTCAAAGTAGCCGGCAATAAGCGCACCATCCTCCAGGTAGAGTTGCAGTTCAGCACTAAATTGGGCGCTTTTCAGGCGCTCGATTTCCGCCGGGGTGTGCGTACCGATGGGCTGACCGTCTACAAAAAAGGTCAATTCGCCGGAGTTGGGCTTCATTTCAATCCTGACGATATGCCAGGTGTCGTAAGCCACGGCCGGGCCGTCGGCATGGTACTCCTCGCTGAATACCCCATTGCGGTCAGAAGCCACGCCGCAGGATAATTGGGCCTGCTCAAGTTCAGCGCCCCCGGCGAGGCCGCAGCCGGCCCAGCTATCTAACG
>JABWAJ010000027.1 GCA_013361075.1 Saprospiraceae bacterium
AAAACCCGATTGTGACGGTATCTACCAACTATACCGGTTCCAATGCCCAAATTGTGGAATCTCAGATCACAGAGCCGCTGGAAGAAGCCATCAATGGCATTGCGGGCATCCGTTCGGTGACCTCCACCAGCCGGGAAGGCCGCAGCACCATTACGGTAGAATTTAACTTGGAAATAGAACTGGAAGCCGCAGCCAACGATGTGCGCGAAAAAGTCTCTCAGGCGCTGGGCCAATTGCCAAAAGATGTAGATCCCCCCATCGTGACCAAAGCCAATGCAGATTCACAGCCCATCGTTTTTTTGAACATTACCAGCAAAAAACGCAACTTGCTGGAATTGACGGAAATTGCGGAAAACATTTTCAAGGAACGCTTTCAGACCATCAACGGAGTCAGCGAAGTACGCATTTGGGGGCAACGGAAATATGCCATGCGCCTGTGGATTGATCCGGATAAAATGGCCGCTTATGGTCTGGTTCCGTTAGATGTGAGGGCTGCTCTGGACCGGGAAAATGTAGAGCTCCCCTCTGGCAGCGTGGAAGGTGCCAATACGGAGCTGACGGTGCGCACCATGGGCCGAATTTCCACAGCAGAAGATTTCAACAATCTGATTATCAAAGAAGAAGAAGGGAAAATTGTACGTTTCCGCGATATTGGATTTGCCGAACTGGGGCCTGAAAACCTGCGCACGGTGCTCAAACGCGACAATGTGCCCATGGTGGGCAACGCCATCATTCCTCAACCTGGCTCCAACTACGTAGACATTGCCGACGAGGTGTACCGCCGTTTGGAACAAATCAAAAAAAATCTGCCGGAAGACATCGAAGTCCTCGTTGGTTTCGATGTCACTACCTTCATCCGGGCCTCTATTTTTGAAGTCCGGGAAACCATTTACATCGCATTTTTCTTAGTTGTGCTCATCATTTTCCTTTTTTTGCGCGACTGGCGATCCACCATCATCCCGGTATTGGCCATTCCAATTTCGCTGATCGGGGCGTTTTTCATCATGTACCTGGCCGGATTTACCATCAATGTACTGACCCTGCTGGGCATTGTGCTGGCCATTGGCCTGGTGGTTGACGACGCCATTGTGGTGCTGGAGAATATCTATGCAAAAATTGAAGACGGGGTGCCACCACTACAGGCAGCGCTGAAAGGCTCGCGGGAAATTTTCTTTGCCGTTGTAGCCACTACCGTTGTTCTGGCAGCGGTTTTCCTGCCGGTGATTTTCCTTCAGGGGCTTACCGGCCGCCTCTTCCGGGAATTCGGGATCGTCATTGCCGGCGCTGTCCTTATTTCTGCATTTGTCGCCCTTACCCTTACTCCGATGCTGGCTTCGCGGCTGCTGAAAAAACACGAACACCATTCCTGGTTCTACCGGGTCACCGAGCCATTTTTTGTTTGGCTGATTGAAGGCTACCGGCGTTCGCTGAACGGTTTTTTGCGTGTTCGCTGGCTAGCCCTGGTCATCATGGCTATTTCCGGCTGGATGATTTTTGAATTGGGCGGAAGCCTGCCCAATGAACTGTCGCCTATGGAAGACCGGGGCAGGCTGCGGGGCAATGCTACCGCTGCAGAAGGTTCTACTTTTGAATACACGGAAACCTATATGAATGAACTCGCGGATGTGGCGATGAAATCCATTCCCGAACGAGAAGGCATCATTACGGTGACCTCCCCTGGCTTTGGGGCTGGTTCTACCGTCAATACCGGCGTCATCACCATCATTTTAAAGGATCGGGACAAGCGGGAGCGTGGACAGGCTGAAATCCTTGAAGAACTGATGCCCAAGATAAAAGCCCTTACCGGTGCGCGCACGTTTATTACACAGGAACCGTCGTTTGGTGACCGGCGCGGTGGACTACCGGTACAATTTGTGCTTCAGGCGCCTAATTTTGACAAACTGAAAGAAGTTTTGCCCAAATTTATAGAAGAGGCTCAAAAGGATCCTACATTTAATATTGTGGACGTTGACCTGAAGTTCAACAAACCAGAGTTGCGCATCGAAATTGACCGTCAGAAAGCAAAGGACCTCGGCGTATCAGTGCTCGATGTAGCGCAGGTACTTCAACTGGGCTTGAGCGGACAACGGTTTGGTTATTTCCTGATGAATGGCAAACAGTATCAGGTCATCGGGCAAATCGAGCGGGAAAAACGCAACGAACCGGTGAATGTGCGTTCGCTTTACGTGCGCAATACCCGCGGCGAATTGATTCAATTGGACAATATTGTAAAATTAGAGGAGCAGACCACCCCGCCGTCCATTTACCGCTACAACCGTTTTGTGTCGGCCACAGTTTCTGCCGGCTTAGCAAAAGGCAAAACCGTCGGGGACGGCATTCTGGCAATGGAAGCCATTGCCGACCGCATGCTGGACGATTCTTTCCAGACTGCGCTTGCCGGCGCATCCAAAGACTTCCAGGAAAGTTCATCGAGCCTGCTCTTTGCCTTTACGCTGGCCTTGATTTTGATTTACCTCGTGCTGGCGGCGCAGTTTGAAAGCTTCCGGGATCCGTTCATCATCATGTTTACCGTGCCTTTGGCGCTGGCCGGGGCGCTCGGAACACTGTACTTTACCGATCAGACCCTCAATATTTTCAGCCAAATCGGCATCATCATGCTCATTGGCCTTGTGGCGAAAAACGGGATTTTGATTGTAGAGTTTGCCAACCAGCGAAAAGAACAGGGATTCGACCGGCTTGAAGCCATCAAAGATGCTTCCGTGTCGCGTTTCCGGCCCATCCTCATGACCAGTTTGTCCACCATTCTTGGCGTACTGCCGATTGCCTTAGCCTTGGGGGCAGGCTCGGAAAGCCGCGTTTCGATGGGAATTGCGGTGATCGGAGGTATGGTATTTTCAACGATCCTGACGCTTTATGTGATTCCGGCCATTTACAGCTACCTTTCTTCCAAAAAAGCCAACTTTTTGGTTGATCTGACAGAAGAACCGGAAGTGGAATCGGAAAATAACGTGGTCAGGGTATAGGTTAGTTGGCATTTGCCAGGCGTTTGAAGTGCCCTATACTTGCATTATTTAGGAAAAACACAGTGACAGTATGCCGGGCAAGTTATTTTTTGTTATAATAATTATCCTTTATCAATGCATGTATCCATTTCACCGCTCAATCTGTTCATTATTTATGCAAGAGAAGATACTGATGCTCTGGAAGAGTTTAAAAAGTCACTTACTCCTTTAGTAAGGCGCGGGGAAGTAGTAATTTGGTACGATGGAGAAATCGTTCCAGGGCAGGAATGGGAAAAGGCAATCGAAAAAAACCTTCAAACAGCAGACATCATTATTCTATTCCTGAGTAATAATTTTTTCAATTCCCAATACATCGAAAAAAAGGAACTTCGGGAAGCATTGATCAGGCACGAACAAGGAAAAGTTGTTGTCGCCCCTGTTATCGTTCGCCATTGTTTGTGGCAGGAACATCCACAAATCGAGCATTTGCAGGTACTTCCCGACAATGCTGTTCCAGTTTTTTCTAAAAAATACTGGGACGGCATAGACGAGGCGTTCACTAATGTTGCAGCAGGGATTGCAAAAGTAGTCCGAGCCTTAAGAAATCAACAACCTGAAAATATTGTATCGGGATCGCTTAATACTCCTGTTAATAACCCTGTTGAAAGTGAGCTAATCAGAGCGGCTGAACAATATGATGCAGGTAATTATGAAGCTGCTTTTTTAGTTTTTGATCAATACAAAAACAACCCACTCTTTTCGGCAGAATATCAACGAAGGCTGGGAAGTATGTATGATTTGGGGCAGTTTGTGGATATTGATAATAAAGTGGCAAAAGAATGGTACGAAGTAGCCGCAGAAAATGGCAGTGGCTGGGCCATGAATAATTTGGGGCTGCTTTACGAAGAGGGCAAAGGAGTTCCCCAGGATCATAACTTAGCCAGAGTCTGGTATGAGCAAGGAGCAAAAAAAGAAGATCCCAGAGCGATGAACAATCTTGGAATATTATATGAAAGTGGAATCGTTGTTATTCAGGATTATGCAATAGCCAGAGCGTGGTATGAAAAAGCGGCAGAATTAGGTGAAGATGAGGCCATGCACAATCTGGGCAACCTCTATTACTATGGCCGCGGTGTAAATCAAGATTTTCAAAAAGCGAAATCCTATTTTGGCCAATCAGCAGATAAAGGCAATCCCGGTGCGATGAGCCAGATCGGATGGCTTTATCAAAACGGACATGGCGTAGATCAGGATTATAATAAAGCGAAGATATGGTATGAAAAGGCCGCAGAAAAAGGGAATGACACGGCCATGAATAATTTGGGGTGGCTGTTTCAAGAAGGCAAAGGCGTTGCCCAGGATTTTAAAAAAGCAAAAGAATGGTACGAAAATGCAGCAGCAAAAGGGAATGATGTGGCTATGGTCTGGTTGGGGGGTTTTTATGAAAAAGGTCTGGGTGTCTCCCGAAATATAAGGATTGCAAAAGAATGGTATGAAAAAGCAGCAGCAAAAGGAAATGCTGGTGCCATGACGGATTTAGGAGATTTATTTAGCGATCCTAAAAATTATTTTAAGGATTATAAGAAAGCAAAAGAATGGTACGAAAAAGCCGTGGCTAATGGACATGAAGACGCTATGTATGGATTGGGTAAGCTTTATCATGATGGCAAAGGGATTCGTCAGGATTATAAAAAAGCAAAAGAATGGTATGAAAAAGCAGCAGAATTAGGGCATGCAGGAGCCATAACAAATCTTGGCTTCCTTTACGATTTAGGAGAAGGAGTTGTCCAGGATTTTAGCAAAGCGAAAACTTTATACGAAAAAGCAGCGAGTTTAGGAAATTCTTGGGCAATGAATAACCTTGGTGTACTTTATCGTCGTGGGCAAGGAGTAGCCTTGGACTATCAAAAAGCAAGAGTCTGGTATGAGAAATCAGCAAACTTAGGCAATGTGCAGGCCATGAAAAACCTGGCTACGCTTTATGAACATGGATTAGGGGTTTCCCGAAGTGCGCAAAAAGCACAAGCTTGGCGGGAGCAAGCTGAGGCTTTAGAGGAATGATAATCCACCCAATTCAGAACCTAATCTCCCACACCACCTGTACCTTTCGTGCATCTCCGTTGATTTCCCAGGCGGGCCCTTCCCGGATGAGGCGAATGGCTTCTTCGTCGCAGCCGTAGCGCAAAGGTTCGAGTATTTTAAAATTGGATAATTTGCCGGTTGCACTCACCGTAAAACGCAGTTTAACCACCCCCTGGATGCCTTTTTCGCGGGCAGCAGCCGGATAGCGCAGGTTTTGGCGGAGGTAGGTTTCGTAAGCATCTATACCGACAGAAGGCACAGCAGTTGACCGTTCGGGCTTAGCTTTGCTACTTTTTTGCTTTTTGGATGCATAACCCGAAATAACCACTTCACTGAGCGCCATTGCCCCTTCCTTCAGGGTAACATTCATCGTACCGCGATCACTGATAGCCTCGGTCAATGTCTCATATCCGGTATATTGAAACAGGAGGCGTTTTTCATCGCCGGAAAGTGGCAGGTTAAAATTGCCGTCAAAATCGGTCACCGTTCCACGATTGGTTCCTTCTACCAGTATGTTTACCCCAATGAGTGGCTCTCCGGCAGCATCCGTAACGCGACCAATCAGGTTGCGCAGGTTGTTTAGCTTAGTATTCGACAGCGTCCCGTTATCCGCCATGTCTTTTTTGGCCTCTTCTCTGGCCCGGTTTCCGGGAGTAGCCGGAGCGGTTTTTGGAGAAGCAGGTTGGTAGGCAATGTCATTTTCGGATTTAGAAGGAGCGGCTTCGGCAGGGAGGTCCAACACTTTGTCTGCCACTTTCGGTTTGGAAGCCGCCTCTCCGGCTGTAGCCAGGTCATCGTCATTGATCTCCTCTTCGACAAAAGCTTCGTCAGCAGGCTCCGGCGGTGTTATGGGCACAACTTTCAGTTCTTTCGAACGTCGGTTGTAGCGATACAGCGTGGTTGCCGGTGGTGCAGCCTGTTCTTCAGGCGAGATAGGAGTTGTTGCAGATTCTGCTTGTGCAAGAGCCCCTCCTGTATCTGTGGGCGCAATGGCCTCGGCTTCATTTTTAGTGAGTGATTGATGGTCGGGAGATTCCCGGAAAATCCACCACCCCATTCCGGCCATGATCAGCACCGAGGCAGCAACGGCGACAGCACGTGGCAGGAAATACACCCCGCCAGATCGTTGCTTTCCACTTTTTTCCTTCAACCGCGCACGCAGTCGGGCTAAGTTTTTTTCATGATCAGCATCGGCAAAAGCCCGGTAGCCTTCCATAGCTTCCGCAAGGAAAGGATCGCCGTGCGTAGCTGAATCAAGAGCGCGTTCATCCGAAGCCCGCCCCTCTCCGCTTAACCAGCGCCGAAGTGTTGTGATCATGTTGTTCATATTCAGCCCTAACCCTCTAAGCGAGCATTGAGTTTTGTAAAAATCAAAGTGCCGTAGTTTACCATAAGCATTCCGTCATTATCTGTTTTCAAATTTTCAGCTTCCCTTCCACGCATATCCGCAAATTTCGTCGGCCATTTTGAATATTCGAGCGCACTTTGCCCAAATCTTCACTCAACGCCTCGGCAATCTCTTTGTAAGAATGCCCATCTATGTAGAACATTGAAACGCACTGTTTTTGTTGAACAGGCAGTTGTTCGATGCATTCGCGCAAGGCCTGCTCGTTTTGTTCGATATCCACATCAGGAACTGGATGCACAATTTCGGCTGATTGCATAAGCCCGGGGTCAAAACTTTCCGTTTTCTGGCGATTCTTTTTTCGCAACTGCATCAGGCAATAGTTGCGCAGCACCGAATGCAGCCATTTGTCGAACTCCCGGATGTCGTGCTGTTTCACTTTGGTCAGCAATTCTTCAAACACGCCCATCACCGCATCTTCGGCAGCCTGCTCTTCCTGCAGGTATTTCAAACAAATACCATAGGCCAGCTCCAGGTAGCGCTCGTACAACTGCCCCAAATATTCGCTCCGGTCACTGGAGCGGTACAACTCCAGCAAATCCCGGTCGCTGTATTCCGGCGTTGGTTTTCTAAAAATGCGCAATAGTGCCATGCTGTGCTTTGGAAACTGCAAAGTAGGAAAAAAATTTGCTGCAGTTTGTGTAATCCGCTTGAGAACGTCATCTAAAAGAAAAAATTGATTTACCATGATGAAAAGAATGCTCTGGCTGTTATTTACAGCTGCTCTTGTTTTCCCGGCCTGGAGAATGGCCCATATTGCGGATCACACCATTGAAGGCATCGTACTGGACGAAGCAGGTTCAGAACTCATTGGGGCCAATGTGATGATTAAAGGCACCAAAATTGGCGCTGTGACCAATATCAATGGCCATTTTTCCCTGACTTCACCGGATCCCTGTGCCACACTCGTCATTTCTTACACAGGTTACACCTCGTTGGAAGAAAAAGCCTGCGCCGGAAAAATTAAAAAATACACCCTGAAGGCCAGCATCCTTTTGGATGAAGTCGTGGTCACAGGATATGGCGCCGAGCGGGAACGCAAAGA
Organism: Saprospiraceae bacterium; assembly: GCA_013361075.1. GTDB lineage: Bacteria > Bacteroidota > Bacteroidia > Chitinophagales > Saprospiraceae > JABWAJ01. Next base: position 7,496 of record JABWAJ010000027.1, read on the forward strand.
ACCCAGGGCTTCTGCAAAGGCAAAAAAAGACATGGCCCAGAGTTATATGCCCTCCCCCGGAATGAGCATGCCAACTAAGCCATATCCTGAACCTTATCCGGCAGACCCCAATACGGAAGATTATGCCGCCATTCAGGAAAACCGATTCCAGGCAGCCATCCAAAACCCGCTGTCTACTTTTTCTATAGATGTAGACGCTGCGTCCTATAGCAACCTGCGCCGCTTTCTGAACCTGGGCCAGGTGCCGCCTGCCGATGCGGTGCGCATCGAAGAAATGGTCAATTATTTCGATTACGACTACCCGCAGCCAAAAGGCGAACACCCGTTTGAAGTGATCACGGAATTATCGGAATGCCCCTGGCAGCCCGAACACCGCCTGTTGCACATTGGCCTGCAAGGCAAAACGGTTTCCACCGAAAACCTGCCTGCTTCCAACCTCGTATTTCTCATTGACGTGTCGGGCAGCATGAGCGACGCCAACAAGCTGCCATTGCTGCAATCTGCCTTCAAATTGCTGGTTGACCAATTGCGCCAGAAAGATAAAGTGGCGATCGTGGTGTATGCAGGCGCAGCAGGTTTGGTATTGTCGCCAACTGACGGCACCGACAAACAAAAAATTAAGGAAGCACTGGATAAATTAAGCGCAGGTGGCTCCACCGCAGGCGGTGCCGGAATTCAGCTTGCTTACAAAACGGCGCGTGAACAGTTCGTAAAAGGCGGCAACAACCGGGTGATTCTGGCCACTGACGGCGACTTCAATGTAGGTGCCAGCAGCGACGAAGAAATGGTGAAATTGATTGAGAAAGAACGGGAAAGCGGCATTTTTCTGACGGTCCTCGGCTTCGGTATGGGCAATTATAAAGATAGCAAAATGCAGCAATTGGCTGACAAAGGCAATGGCAATCACGCTTATATTGACAACATGAGCGAAGCGCGCAAAGTACTGGTGAGCGAATTCGGCGGCACCCTGTTCACAATCGCTAAAGACGTAAAACTGCAAATTGAGTTCAATCCGGCCAAAGTGCAGGCCTACCGCCTCATCGGCTACGAAAACCGCATGCTGAACAAAGAGGATTTCAACGACGATAAAAAAGACGCCGGCGAACTGGGTTCCGGACACACGGTGACCGCCCTGTACGAAATCATTCCGGTTGGTGTCAAAAGCAGCTTCATCGCAACGGTGGACGATCTGAAATACCAAAAGCAGGAAGACGACAAAAAAGTCACGATTTTACCCAGCAACGAAATCGTCAACATCAAACTGCGTTACAAGCAGCCGGAGGGCACCAAAAGTCAGCTCATCGAAAAGCCAATCCTCGACAAGCCTCTGAAAACGAGCGAGACGAGTGATAATTTCCGGTGGTCAGCCGCTGTGGCAGAATTCGGGATGCTGCTCCGCAAATCGGAGTTGAAAGGCAACGCCACCTACGCACAGGCCATCAAACTGGCGAAAACCGGGCAGGGCAAAGACGAAAACGGCTACCGCCGCGAAATGATCCAGTTGCTGGAAATTGCCCGCGCTTTGGCTGATCCGGAAGTGGCAGGGAAAGATTAAGTACGGATGGGCAAGGTAAAAAACAGAAAAAGCTTTTTTGAAAGCAGGAGTTATGTCTCCTGCTAACATGAGTCATGCCGAATTTTTCAACGCCCATCCTTCGACAAGCTCACGCCCCATCGGGGCGAAATGTCGGTAGAAAAAGCACCAAATGTTACGGTTTCGTGCCGTAGGTACGCAATGTTGACGCTATATTGCGTACCTACGGCACGGAAAACCATACGAAATGCTACGAGGCTGCCGACATTTGGCCCCGATGGGACCGAACTCATGAAAATTCGGGATGGCTCATGTTTATACTCGTGAATTATCCAATTCCCTTCTATTTCAGGTACACTTCCTCGAAGAATGCCTTATATGCATCCAGGTTTTCTTCGGTAAGCAACTGGCGGTAGTTGTTTTGGCCAACAGCCAGCAGATCGAAGCCTGTTGTGGTTGGTATGAATTTATCCGCGTTCAGTTTCACACCGTTGTAGTATTTCATGGCGTCCACTTTATTATTGAAGCGGCGCATGACGAGCACAGGGACATTTTTATCCTTGCCGAGGAACATGTTGGAGATGCGCAACTTATCTAATTTATGAAACTCCTGGTTGTATTCAGCCACGATCGTTTTGTTGGTCTCCATGCTCGTATTGGTGTCTTTAAACAAGATGAGGATGTAGTGGGGCTCATTGTCTTCCTCCTTGTATTTAGAGGCGGTCAGGTTAATGTCGTCTGCTCCTCCCGGAAGTTTGGCCCCCCCGGATGCCCCCAGTAAGCGCAAAATTTCTTTAGCACGCCGCTGCTCATCGGTATCCGGGTAAGTGGCAATCACTTTCTGTAATTCGCCGATATAACTGTCTTTGCCCTTCATGTTGCCGGCGCACATGGCCATGAGCAGGGCATATTTAGGCTTCAGCGGGTGTTTTCCCCTCAGCGTACCCAATGCTTTTTCACTGCGGGTGTACACATCTTCAAACATGCCTTTGCTGAAGCTGCCATAAATTTCATCGTATTGCAAATTGAGCTGAAGCTCTTCGTTCAGGTATTTGGACGCAAACGAAGGATCTTTCAGGATGCGCGCATAGTTCGTATTCGGATAGCGTTCCAGAATTTTATCAAAATAATACCGGGCTTTGGTATCGTTACCAAGATCAGTATAGCAAAGATAGAGGTAGTACCAGGCATCCAGTTCGTAGTTGCTGTTTGGATAGCGGTTGCACAGGTCTTCCAATACGGCTACGGCTTTATCGTAGTTTTGAAGCCGGTCGCGGTAAAGGGTTCCCAGCTTGAACATGGCTTCGCGAATTTTCAGATTGGCTTCACTTTTTTGGGCATCCGTTTTTGGAATACCCACCAGCAGTTTGTCTACCTCGTCTTCGGTGAGCGGTGCATTGGAATTTGCCTCCGCCACAGGGGTACCTTCCTCCGAAATTTCTGTTGTGATCCGTCGGTTTGAACGCCGCCAGTTGTCTTCTAATTTCCGGTCGCCCCATTTGCCCTCAAAATCGCGTTTTCCCCGTTTGAGGGAACGGTCATCGTAGGCAAAGAAGCTGCTTTCTTTCTGAAGCGCCGGGGGCGGGGTTCCCGCAATCACTTGTTTGCCACCCGGAGCACCCTGATCTGGCTGAGCAAATGCAGCAGCAGCGGCATTTCGTCGGGCTTCGTCCTGTTCCCGTTTAAGGCGGTTTGCGAGGTCGCGCTTTTCTTCATTGGTCATTGCCGCTAAGCGCAGCAAACTATCCTGTAGTTGAATGATCTGGAGGTTTGATGCAATATCGGTAAGGCTGTTGCTCAGTTTATTCACACTGTTAAAGCGTTCATCGGTAGAAGCCATTACCTGAAGGGTGCTGTCAAAATAAGCCTTTGCGGGTACATAATTTTCTTCTTCGTAATACAAGTTGGCCAATTTCAGGTAAGACTCTGCCTTTTGGGCGCGGTTTTGTTTGCTGCTTTTCAGCGAAAGCGTCAGGTTTTTGATGGCCTCAGTTCGGTTGCCTTCTTTCAGGTCAATTTCCGCAAGGGCATAATAAATCTGATCAACATAATCCGCATTTTTCGGGTCCTTCAGCAGCTTTTCAAGGCTGGCGCGCGCGTCAGCAGCATTGCCTTTTCCGCTAAGCCAGGCATTTTGGGCCATGTTCAGCCGGCTGCTGAACGCCATTTCGAAATCGGTGGTGTATTTGAGTGAACGCTCGAAAGCGAGGTAAGCCCCTTCTCCGTTGCCCAATCGCTGGTAAAGCTGGCCCAGAATGTAAGCAAAACGCGCTTTTGTTTCTTTTTCAGAAGTCAGGTCAATGGCTTTTTCCAAATACCCTACTGCTGCGCCGTATGCTTTGCGCTTGATGTTCAGATAAGCGCCAACGCCGCCCAGTTCTGCGCGAATGTCATCGAATGTTTCCGGGTCGTTTTCCAACTGGTTCAGCAAACGCTGGGCTCCATCGAAATTATCGCGCTCCACATAAGTCTTAGCCAGCCAAAGCTGGGCTTCCTGATAGGCAGGCCGGTGTTTGAGAAAATAATTATCGGGGTTGCCGTCAGAGGGTACATCGTCTGCCAGAGCAATCAATTCCGGTTCTTTAGCTGCAGGTGCAACAGGCTCTGCGGGGGTTGGGGTTGTTGGCTTTTCGGTAGAAGTCACCGTGGTTTTTGGTGGTGTTTTTTTGCCTTTAGCACTGCTGCTGCTTTTTTTCTTTTTGTTCTTTTTGGCCTGACGGTTGGCTTCTTTGCGCTTTTTAGCCTGCTCTTTTGCCTTATCGACTTTTTCTTTTTTGGCCTCGCTGCTGTTTTTGGCTTTGCTCCTGCTGCTGCTTTTTGAAGAAGACGAGCTGCCTTTTTTTACTTTTTTGCTTTTTTTACTCAGTTTCTGCGGGTTGTATTCATCCAGCAGATACCGAAGGGTAGATTCTGCCGATTCGTAGTCTTTTTTCAGAAACTGTGCTTTCCCTACCAATAAATAGCAATCGTCAGACCATTGGCTGTAACGGTGCAGGCTAACAACCCTGGCTACCTTTTCCACTGCCTGGTCCAGATCGGGCGCTGCCGCCTGGGGGTTGCTTGCCGCAATGTAAGGGTACACCTCCAGCAATTGGTTGTAGTTATCCTGATGCTGGTCAGCGAGGCTGATCATGCTGCCTTTCACCAGTTCATCGGCATTGAAATAGCCGTTGTAATGGGCTGTCGTATTGTGGTATACTTTGCTGAGGCCGGAAAGTTCGCCTTTGCGTTTTTGTGTAGTGCAGGCCGTTATGAGGATAACGGACAAAAAAATCCAACCTGCTTTATATGCCTGTTTCAAAACTATAGGAATTTAAAATTCGTTAAAAATGAGCTTGATCTGAGCAAATCCATTGGGGAGACTTAATTTTGCACGCGATCTTCTCCTTTGGCGCACAAAATTATGGCAATATCGCAAGACTACAAACCGCAGAGCGGGGTTGAATAGTATATAAAATACGCTAATTAACGAGAAAATGGACGGCGAACAGGCAAAATCCGGTTGGGAATTGTTCAAAGAGCGGCTGAAACACAGTTATCGCTTTGTCATTATGACCGATGATACCTTTGAAGAAGTGCGTGCTTACCGCCTCACTTTGCTCAATGCGTACATCTTTGTTACCAGTGTTTTGGTGGTGGTTACCATTGCGGTGGTGTCGCTCATCGCCTTTACCCCTTTGCGGAAATACGTACCGGGCTATGGTAGTGTACCCGAAGATACTGCAATCCTGAACCTCTACAGTGAGCTGGAGGATATGGAAAAAGAACTTGACGCCTACCGCAGCTATTCTGAAAGTTTCCGGAAAATGCTGGTCGGAGAGGTCCAAACCGAAGAGGAAGTACCTCCGGTAGACGTTTCCTACTACGACAGCCTCGCGGCAGCTTCTGTACCGGTATCGGAAGCAGAAGAAGAATTGCGGCAGGAAGCAGAATTGGAGCAAGTCGGCGAGGTGGCCCGTAGTGGCCGCATCACCAATTTTCCGGTACGGGAAGTGCCGTTGGAGCAGATGTATTTTACCTCTCCGCTAAGTGGCGAAGTAGCCGCAGGCTTCATGCCTGACAAGAGTCACTACGGCGTAGACATCCTGGCGCCTAAAAATACGGCAATCAAAGCAGCCATGGATGGTTATGTTTTTTTCTCAGACTGGACCCTGGAAACGGGCAATACCATTGGCATCCAGCACACCAACAATGTCATTACCTTTTACAAACACAATTCTTCTTTGCTGAAAAAAGCCGGCAATTTTGTACGTGCGGGTGAAGGCGTGGCCATTATTGGCAATACAGGCGAACTGACCAATGGCCCGCACCTGCATTTCGAACTGTGGCACAAAGGTAAGCCCGTAAATCCGGTGGAATACGTAAAGTTTTAACACAATACAGGGCGTAACGGACAGTTGGCAGGCGGAAATTGCTTCTGATCAAATGGAAGTCAATCAATTACCCATGCCTTACATTCCCGGACACTCCGCGAGCTGCCTGGTTCAAGGCTATCCTCCTTCTACCCCTCTTAAGCGCAAATCCAGAATATTCCCCATGTGGTAACACGTGCGGCAACGCGGCTCATAGCGGTCTTTTTCTCCGAGCAAAATGGTGGCTTCTTCCTGCACCAATCGGTATGAATGAGTGGCTAAATTGCCACAATGGGGGCAAATGGCGTGCACTTTGGTAATGTATTCAGCAACTGCCAACAGGTTGGGCATCGGACCAAAAGGCAAGCCTCTGAAGTCCATATCCAGGCCCGCCACAATAACGCGAATGCCGCGAAGGGCAAGCCGCTGGCAGTTTTCGGGCAGATCTTCGTCAAAAAACTGGGCCTCGTCTACCCCAACTACATCTACGCCTTCGCTCAGTTGCAACAGCCGCGAAGAATGATCGATGGGGGTCGAAAGGATGTAATTGGCATCGTGCGAAACGACTTTTTCTTCACCGTAGCGTTTGTCAATGCCAGGTTTGAATATTTCTACCCGCTGGTTGGCAATTTTCGAGCGCTTGAGCCGGCGAATAAGTTCTTCCGTTTTGCCCGAAAACATTGAGCCACAGATCACTTCTATCCAGCCGCTGCGTTGTCCTTTAAAATGTGGTTCCAAAAACATGGAGAATGTTTATTTTCGCTTTCTGCAAAGATAAAAGATGCTGGCAAAGCATTTCAAAAGTACCGGATATAAAGCACTTTAAATTAAAACTAAAATCACATCATGAACCGACTGCACTACTACATTTGGGTCGTTGCCCTTTCTTGTCCTGTACTGTCCGTGGCTCAACCCGTTGCCACTTCAACCGTGCCGTTTACCCACCAGGCTTCCTGGCAGGTAAACGACAGCCTGTACCAGTTTGGCACTTACAAAGGCAGGCAGGGCCTATCCATGCAGCAGGGTACTGCTTTGCTGGAAGGCATTGAACTCCGTGATGGCATCATTGAGGTGGATATTGCACCCGTTGCCGACCGGGCTTTTGCAGGCGTTTGCTTCCGTGCAAAAGATACCGAAGCTTTGGAATTGATCTACCTGCGCTTTCACAAAAGTGGCCAATTTGACGCCATCCAATACACTCCCCGCTACAACGGGCTGGATTCGTGGCAGTTGTACCATTCGTCCGACTATCAGGGCGCAGCTACCTACAAGCCCGGCGAATGGAATAAGTTGCAAATTAAATTTGAAGGTTCACGGGCCTGGGTGGGCATCAATGGCGGTGTAAAAGTTGCGCTTCATGTCCGGGAATTGCTGCGGGCACCCCGGAAAGGTAAAATTGGCCTTTGGGCGCTGGGAGAAGTCTGGTTTTCCAATTTTTCCTACAGCTCCCTGCCCAGCGTTGTCCTCATGCGGGAAATGCAGGATGAAGTACAGCGCGCGAAAAGCATCATCAACTGGGAATTGTCGCCGGTTTACAATGCGGATTCTCTGAACTGGAAAACCTATCCCGGCGGCAGTATGAACTGGCAGGCCATCAAGGCCAATGACTATGGTCTGGTCAATGTTTCCATGTACCGCCGTAAACACATTTTTGACCGGGCTGACAAAAATTCATTTGATGTTGTTTTTGCAAAAACTTCCATCTCCGCAGAAAAAGAGGAGGTTCGTACGGTTCGGTTCGATTACAGCGACCAGATCCAGATTTTTTTGAATGGCAAACCATTGTTCCGGGGCAACAACTCCTTTCGGTCAAAAGGCCCTCTTTATCGGGGCGAAGTCAAAGCAGACAACAACGTCCTGTACCTGCCGCTAAAAAAAGGAAACAACGAACTCCTGATTGCCGTTGCAGAACACACCGGTGGCTGGGGATGGGCATTTCAGTGGGAATGAATCCCTCCTGCAGCCGGATTATATGGCTTATCGGGTTAATTTATCCCTTCAGGTGCCTGAAAGGGAGCCTTTAGGGGCGTCCAGGGCTTTTGGACATCGGAAAATGCAAAAAAATGCGTACCCCGTTTTGGGTAAATACTTGCCCCAAACCTGCAAAATCCTTACCTTTGTACCCATTCTAACTGCGAATAAAACCAATCTTTTCCAAAGCTGTCAGCTTTTCTAAAGCTGACAGCTTTCGCTTTTGAAGGCAATCAGTTTTGCATTAATTATTCAGCATCTTAAACATTATCAGACAAGAAGTGAACGAAAACAAGCCGATAGTCAGGCTGGCAATGCCTGACGACGCACATTACGCCGAGCAGATTACAACTGAAATGGAAGAATCTGCCAAGGCCAGGGGAACGGGTATCGCCAAACGTTCTCCTGATTATATCCGGCAAAAGATGGAAGAAGGCAAAGCAGTTATCGCCCTGACGGAAGACGGAACCTGGGTGGGATTTTGCTATATTGAGGAATGGGAACACCGCAAATACGTCGCCAATTCGGGGCTTATTGTAGCCCCTGCTTTCCGGAAAACCGGCGTTGCTACCGAAATCAAACGCAAGATTTTTGAATTATCCCGGCAAAAATACCCCAACTCCAAAATTTTCGGCCTTACCACGGGCCTGGCAGTCATGAAAATCAACTCCGATCTGGGTTACGAACCGGTGACGTATTCGGAACTGACCAGCGACGAAACATTCTGGAAAGGCTGCCAAAGTTGCATCAACTATGACATCCTGATGAGCAAAGAGCGAAAAAACTGCCTTTGTACAGCCATGCTCTTCGACCCGGTGGAAGCCGCTGAAAAACAGCACCAACTGATGCAAACTGCCGCACAGCAGAATGGGGCTACAATGCCTGAACAAAAAGAGAAACGGCATTTCAAAGGTAACTTAACCCTGTTTGCCCGCTGGGTCCGGTTCAAACAATACGTATTGCTCAAAGCTTCAAAAAAACGGAAAGTATGAAAAAGAAAAAAGTGGTACTCGCTTTCAGTGGTGGCCTGGATACTTCTTTTTGTGTGAAATACTTAGCAGAAGACCTGGGCTTTGAAGTACATACCATAACGGTCAACACCGGCGGATTCGACGCTGCTGAAGTAGACGCCATCGCCCTGCACGCCCGCAATCTCGGCGTAGCATCGCACCATATCGTGGATGAAACCCGGAATTATTACGATAAAGTCATCCGCTACCTCATTTATGGCAATGTTTTAAAAAACAATACCTACCCGCTGAGTGTCAGCGCCGAGCGCATGTCGCAGGCTCTTGCCGTAGCCGGTTATGCCAAGTCTGTAGGAGCCGATGCTGTAGCCCACGGCAGTACGGGCGCCGGCAATGACCAGGTTCGCTTCGACATGATTTTCCATATTCTGGTGCCGGGGATGGAGATCATGACCCCCATCCGGGATCTGAAATTGTCACGGGAAGAGGAAATCAACTACCTGCATTCCAAAGGGGTTGAGGTTAGCTTTGAAAAAGCCATGTATTCCATCAACAAAGGCATTTGGGGTACTTCTGTGGGTGGAAAAGAAACCCTCCATTCGATGGGCATGCTACCGGAATCGGCCTGGCCTACGCAGGTTACCAAAAACGGCAGCGAAACCGCGACCCTTCGGTTTGAAAAAGGGGAGCTGGTTGCGGTGAATGACCTGGTATTTGACCACCCCGTTGAAGCGATTCAATACTTGCAGAACCTGGCAGGGCCGTACGGCATTGGCCGGGATGTACACGTAGGCGACACCATCATCGGCATCAAAGGCCGGGTGGGATTTGAAGCAGCAGCGCCGATGCTGATCATCAAGGCGCACCATGCACTGGAAAAACATGTGCTGACCAAATGGCAACTGTCCTGGAAAGAACAGCTGGCACAGTTTTATGGCAACTGGCTGCACGAAGGCCAGTATTTAGATCCGGTCATGCGCGACATCGAAGCATACCTGAGCAATGCCCAGCAATGCGTAACCGGAGAAGTTGCCATCGAGTTGTTTCCTTACCGCTTTCAAATCCTGGGCATCGAGTCGCCTTACGACCTGATGTCCTCCAAATTTGGAAAGTATGGAGAAATGAATCTGGGCTGGACCGGCGACGACGTGCGGGGGTTTTCCAAAATTTTTGGGAATCAGACAGCGATTCATCATCAGGTCAACCAGCATCATGAAAATTAGAGCAGGCATCATAGGCGGCGCGGGCTACACCGGAGGCGAAGCCATCCGGTTGCTGCTCCGGCATCCGAAAGTGGAACTGGGATTTGTTCACAGCAGAAGTTATGCCGGAAAGCCTTTGTATGCAGCGCATCCGGATTTGTTGGGCGATACGGAGCTTCGGTTCACCGATCAGGTTGAAAAAGACGTAGATGTACTTTTCCTTTGTCTGGGCCATGGCGAAAGCAAAGCCTGGATTGCGGAAACCCCTCTTCCCGCTTCAGTGAAAATTGTTGACTTAAGCCAGGACTTTCGACTTGGAGCCAGCGTTCCGGGGCGGGAATTTTGCTATGGCTTGCCGGAAATAAACCGAAACGCCATCAGGCTGGCCGCAAACATCGCCAATCCGGGCTGTTTTGCCACCGCCATTGAACTGGGGCTTGCCCCACTGGCTGCTGCCGGATTGCTGTCATCAGTACACACCACAGGCATCACCGGGACAACCGGAGCCGGGCAGAAGCTCCAGGAAACGACGCATTTCAGTTGGCGCAGCAACAACATTTCTGCATACAAAACCCTGACGCATCAGCACCTGCTGGAAATCAGGCGAATGCTGACGCAGTTGCAGCCCGGCTACGAAGCCCCGATTCATTTCATTCCCTGGCGGGGCGATTTTGCCCGGGGTATTTTCGTTAGCTCGTGTCTTGCAGCCGGGCCGTCCCTGACTGCCCTGCAAGAGGTGTACAAAGATTTCTATGCCAGCCATCCATTTACTCATGTTGCCGATGATCCCATTGACCTCAAGCAGGTGGTCAACACCAATAAATGTTTGATTTTTCTGGAAAAAGAAGGCGACCAGCTGGTGGTGCATGCTGCCATTGACAACCTGTTGAAAGGCGCTTCAGGGCAAGCCGTTCAAAACATGAACCTGATGTTTGGATTTGAAGAAACGGATGGTTTACAATTAAAAAGCATTGTGTTTTAAACCTGCGCGAGCATGAACTTATTCGACGTTTACCCTCTGTTTCCCATCACGCCTGTACAGGCAAAGGGATCCTGGATATGGGACGATAAAGGGGTCAAATACCTCGACCTGTATGGTGGGCACGCCGTCATTTCCATCGGACATACGCATCCGCATTACGTGCAGGCGGTGACGGAGCAATTGCATAAAATTGCTTTTTATTCCAACAGTGTTCAAAATCCTTTGCAGGAACAGCTTGCCGAAAAATTGGGTGCGTTGTCGGGATATCCTGATTACCAGCTATTTTTATGCAATTCCGGGGCAGAAGCCAATGAAAATGCCCTAAAAATTGCTTCCTTCCAAACCGGAAGGAAAAAGGTCATTGCCTTTAAGAAAGCCTTCCACGGACGTACTTCCGGGGCCGTAGCTGCTACGGATAACCCTAAAATTGTTTCCCCTTTCAACAATGGCCATGAAGTTGTTTTTCTCCCGCTAAATGACGAAACAGCGTTGGTAGATACACTGGATGAAACCGTTGCTGCTGTCATCATCGAAGGCATTCAGGGGGTTGGTGGCATTCAGGTACCTGAGGACTCCTTTTTGCAACTTCTGGAACGGCAATGCCAACAACACGGCGCCCTGCTTATACTGGACGAAATCCAATCGGGCTATGGCCGCACCGGTCGTTTTTTTGCACACCAGCACGCTGGTATCCGGCCCGACCTCATTACAATGGCGAAAGGTATGGGCAATGGCTTCCCTGTCGGCGGGGTGCTCATCAACAGCCGCATCCCGGCATGGAGTGGCATGCTGGGCACGACATTCGGGGGCAATTATTTAGCCTGTGTGGCCTCATTGGCCGTATTGGAAGTCATCGAATCGGAGCGCCTGATGGAAAATGCCGGATCACAAGGTGCCTGGTGCATTGCAGCCCTGAAACAACAAAAATCTTTGCTGGATGTACGCGGCCGGGGTTTGATGATCGGTTTCGATTTGCCGGAAACGCAAAAAACGGTACGGAACAACCTGCTGATGCAGCATCATATCTTCACCGGGGAGGCGAAGCCCAATGCCATCCGCTTGCTGCCTTCGCTTGCTGTGAGCCGGGAAGAACTGGAGTTGTTTATGGCTGCACTCGCGGATGAAATCATCGGGGTATGATTTTTTGTAAACGAAGGTAAATTGAAGAAGAAAGGCTGTACAAACCAGGATTTGATAAAACAGATCATCATGAAGTGCTTCATCATCAAAATAGGGGGCAATGTACTGGATGCCCCGGATGCGCTGGAAGAATTTCTGAAAGACTTTGCAGCCATTGATGCGCCGAAAATACTCGTGCATGGTGGTGGTAAAATCGCTACAAAAATCGGTGAAGCGCTGGGCATCGAATCCAAATATGTGGATGGCCGCCGGATTACCGACGCCCGCACACTTGAATTGGTAACAATGGTTTATGGAGGGCTGGTCAACAAACAGCTTGTTGCCAAATTACAGGCAGCAGGTTGCAATGCCATTGGCCTGACTGGCGCGGATGGCAATGTACTCCCGGCACATAAGCGCCCCGTGAAAACCATTGACTACGGTTTCGTGGGCGATACCACTGCCGATGCAGTAAATACAGCCTGGTTGTACGAATTGCTGGCAGGTGGCACCACGCCGGTTTTTGCGCCATTGACCCACGACAATGCCGGCACCCTGCTCAACACCAATGCCGATACCATTGCCTCCGTGCTGGCAATGGCCCTGAGCACCCGTTTTGAGGTCCGTCTGATTTTTTGTTTTGAAAAAAAAGGCGTTTTGCTGGATGTAAACGATCCGGATTCTGTCATCCGGCACCTGTCCTGGAGCGAATACAACAAATATTTGCTGGAAGGAGCTTTTGCTGACGGGATTTTGCCAAAACTTGAAAATGCGTACTCGGCCATTCAGGCCGGGGTGCAGGAAGTGCTGATCGGAGATGCCGCTGATTTGATAAAAAATACCAGCGAAAAAACGGAAGGAACTTTGATTACGAATTAGAGCTTGTTCGGGATTTCATGATTGAGCGAGAGTGAGGAAATTTTGTTT
>JABWAJ010000521.1 GCA_013361075.1 Saprospiraceae bacterium
CTGGCTCAAAACACCCTCTACCTGAGCTTGATGCTGGTAGCACTCGGTGCCATTGTTTACATGGTACTTGACCCTAAAATGCGCAATTTGGTGTGGTATGGGTACAAAAGTATCATGCGGTGGGTAACCGGACTTTTTGTACAAATTGACCCCATTGGCATCCTCAAATCCTATGTCGAAGACTTGTCAGACAACCTTCGCAAAATGAACCGCCAAATCAGTCAGTTGCGTGGCCAGATGCACAAGTTACAGGAGGTTATTGTCAACAACAAAAAAGAAATCCAAAGCAACCTGCACATCGCCAGCAAGGCTAAGGAAACCAACAAGCAATCGGTCATGATTCTGAAATCGCGCCGCGCCGGCCGTCTTCAGGAATCGAATATCCGCCTTGAGGATTTGTACAAGAAAATGGAAATTCTTTACCGGGTGTTGACCAAGATGTACGAAAACTCTCAGGTTTTGATGGAGGACATCAAAGACCAGGTAGATGTAAAAGAACAGGAACGCAAGGCCATTCATGCCAGCCATGGTGCCATGAGGTCGGCCATGAGCATCATCTCCGGAGACCCCGACAAACGTGCCATGTTTGACATGGCCATGGAAGCCATTACAGAAGACGTAGCCAATAAAGTCGGGGAGATGGAACGCTTCATGGAAATGTCATCAGGATTCATGGATTCGGTTGACCTTCAGAACGGTATCTTTGAGGAAGAAGGCCTGAAAATGCTGGAAAAATGGGAAAACGAAGGAGTTTCTTTCCTCCTGGGTGAAGAAAAACAACGCCTGCTTGTTCAGGCAAATGATGAAACAGAAGTGCTTGACCTTAATGAGCCGATAAAAACACCTGTACGCGAAACGAGCCACAAAAACCAGTACGACAATTTCTTCGAATCTTAAGGAATAAGCCATTGTCATACACCCGGCGCTTGAATCGGCGCCGGGTTTGCACTTTTATACCTCATACATCTCTATAATCAACCAATTATGGCAGCACGACTCACTACCTTTTCCAAACTGCTTATCGTATTGGCAGTTTTGGGCGGTACTTTTTTTGCATTAAAATATTCAGGCGTTCTGGATGGTGCCGGAACAAACGGTACAACCGGAACCAAAGAAGAAAAAAAATCTTCGGGCAAAACCAGCACCGGAGGCGACGACGTCATTAAGGTTGGCGTGGTTACCTGGGGCGGGTATGCAGGCGGGCAGTATTTCAATGAAGGCTTTGAAGCTAGTGCCAAGTCACGCTTTTCAAAAGAATATGGCATTGATGTCGAATTTAAGGTACTGGATGATTTTGAAGCTTCCCGGAATGCTTTCAAAGCCGATGAAGTCAACTTGCTTTGGCAAACCATTGATGCATTTCCTACAGAAGTAAACGGACTAGCTGATTTCGACCCGGTTGTGGTTTTTCAATCCGACTGGTCGAGAGGTGGCGACGCGGTCGTAGCAAGGCCAGGCATTACCAAGGTATCTGACCTAAAGGGTAAAAAGGTGGCTGTTGCAGAATTGACACCTTCTCATTCTTTCCTGCTTTGGTTGCTCGAAGCAGGGGGCCTGAGTGCTAAAGACATCGAAATTGTGGCACAACCCAACGCCATTGATGCAGCGGAAGTATTCAAAAGCCGCAATGTAGATGCTGCCGTAGTTTGGAGTCCGGACGATATTCTGTGTACGAAAGCTGTGCCAGGGTCGCGCATTTTGGAAAGTACGCGTTCGGCATCGTTCATCATTGCCGATGTTTTTTTGGCAAAACGCGAATATGCCGAAAAAAACAAGGAAAAACTTCAGAAACTTTATGAGGGATGGATGCGTGGCGCAGCAGAAATCAATGCTTCCAAAGAATCCCGCAGAAAAGCTGCCCAGATTCTTGCTGAAGAATTTACAGAACGAGGTACGGCCCTGTCAACCGATGAAGCCGACCAGATGATAGGCAATGTACGCCTGGTAACCCATGGCGATAACCAGAACTTTTTCGGGCTGAATTCCGGATTTAAAGGAGTAACGGGAAATAACCTGTACACCGGCATGTCAGAAAAGTATGCGGCCTTGGGCTACATCGAAGGGCGGGTACCTTTGTTCCGTCAGGTTGCTTATCCGGGGCTGGTTACCTCGACGTCGCTTAGTGGCAGCGAACATGCTGCCGAAGCGCAAAAATCTTTTACCAAGGTAGCAATGGATGAAGGCAAAGAAAAAGAAGCTTTTGCAACCAAACGCGTGAGCATTAGTTTCCGCAGCGGAGAATATTTGCTGGATGAAAACGCTAAATACATCATTGACAAAGAGTTCGTAGATATTGCAAAAGCTTTTGGCAATTCCAGAATCCGCATTGAAGGCAATACAGACAATGTAGGCAACCGGGCTTCTAACATTGCACTTTCTCAGAAAAGGGCACAATCGGTGGCTAATTATCTGAGCCAGGTTCATGCCATGTCTTCCAACCGGTTTATTGTAGTTGGCAATGGGCCGGATAAGCCTGTTGGTTCAAATAGCACAGAGAGCGGCCGGGCTCAAAACCGCCGTACGGATTTTGAATTGGTGCGCGATTAGCACAAGATCGGGTCGGGGCTATTTTGAGAGCCCTGACCCGGTTTGAAATGCCAGAACTAACTTCCGGCTGCTGCTGCCCTCTTCAATAGGGCGAATTGCCTTCCCGTGCAGTCTGGAAAACTCTACGGCCCGAATTGGTTCTGCATCAGCCTCTGCAGGATTAAGCATTTCGAAGCTTTTTGGACTTGGATTTTCCATGTAGGCTAGTGGTGTTGTTTCCTGGCGGGGCTGCAACAAAGGCAGTATTGCCGCCAGTGCGACGGCCAGCGCGATTACCGCCGCGATACTGGTGATTCCATAAATCTGAATCCGTCGCCTGCGGCGCTGCGCATTCAGTTTGCGTTCCAGTTTGCGCCAGGCAGAACCTGACGGTGTGATTTTGAGTTGTTGACCACTTTCGCGAAAAGCGTCAAAGACGTCCCTTCCCTTTTTCATAATTGTATTTTTTATGGTCGAATGCTGTAAAATCAAATAGACTATTGAAGCGGATACCGCTGGTGAATCAAAATTTCCTGAAGTCGTTGTTTTGCAAGGATCAATTGCGATTTGGACGTATTGATGCTGATACCAAGCAACTCTGCTATTTCCCGATGCTTCATGCCTTCCAGCACGTAAAGGTTAAACACAGTACGGTAACCGGTGGGCAATTGATCTAAATAGCTCAATAACTCACGGGCGCTTATTTCTTCTTCAATGCTTGCATTTTCAGCAGCATCCATCTGCGGATTTAACTCCTGTGCATGCTGCAGCGCGTTGCTTTTCCGCAAAAACATCAGGGATTCATTTACAACAATCCGCCGGATCCAGCCTTCAAAACTCCCCATGTCTTTGAACTGCCCAATGTTGGTCAATACTTTATAAAAAGCCTCAACCAGAACATCTTCTGCGTCCTCTTCTCTTTTCAGGTAGCGTCGGCATACCCCCAGCATAACAGGTGCATAGCGTTCAAACAGCAGTTGTTGCGCTTTTGGATTTTCCTGCTTACAGGCGGCTATCAACGTTTTTTCGTCCACGCGGAAGTTTTTCTTCACCGGCTTGTGTGCTAACACAACAAGCCTGATGTTCAAACAGATGATTTTTTATGCTGTTTTGGTGTGAAACTTTTCAGCTTTGAAAATTATTATCTTTGCGGCTATTTTTAGAAAAACAATGACTTATGGCACAAGCCTGCGTCAAAGTTGCATTATTTTCATCATTAACAAAAGGAAATGTACCTGAACAACAACCGTTATTTGCTGACTGGCGGTATTGACCCGCTCGTTTTGTGCGAAAAATATGGTTGTCCGCTGTACGTATACGACAGCGCCATCATTGAACGCCAATATCAGCGCATTTTGGATGCATTTAATGTGCCGAAGCTTAAGGTGAATTATGCCTGTAAAGCTTCCAGCAACCTTAGCTTGCTCAAGTTATTTAAACAATGGGGAGCAGGTCTGGACACAGTATCCATCCAGGAAGTGCATTTGGGCATCAAAGCTGGCTTTGCACTCAATGACATCATCTTTACCCCCAACTGTGTCAGCATTGAAGAAATTCAGGCAGCGGTCCGGCTTGGTGTCAGAATCAATATTGACAGCATTTCAGCCCTGGAGCAGTTTGGTCAATTGCACCCGGAAGTACCAATTTGCATTCGCATCAACCCCCATATCATGGCCG
>JABWAJ010000028.1 GCA_013361075.1 Saprospiraceae bacterium
GGTTAACGGATGCCGGTATTGCCAATCCGCACACACGGTTATTGGAAAGATGAATGGGTTTACCGATGATCAGGTGCTGGAAATCAGGGGTGGTTCTGCATCTTTTAATCCCAAATTAGATGCATTGGTGGCCTTAGCCAAAGAGATAACAGCTACACAAGGTCGCCCGAACAGCGCCGTGTTGCAACATTTTTTTGATGCCGGCTATTCGAAAGGAGCTTTGGTTGACGTCGTACTTGCCATTGCCGACAAGGTTGTCATGAACTACGTGCACAACATTACCCAAATCCCGATTGATTTTCCAATAGCGCCGGAACTTGAGGCGGTTGCAGCTTAGAACTTGTTCGGGGTGTATCAGGGAATTTGCATTAATTTTGAAAGATAATTCTTCTTTGACAGCAACCCCTGATACCCCGCCGGACATTTTTCAAACCAAAAAGACAGCATAATGGACCATCAAAGGCCACCTTTGCCTCCTTTTACAGAAGAGACGGCGAAACAAAAAATTCAGATAAGCACCATGGCAAAAAATTTCGCAGCACTCGCCTTCACCCCTGCCGTTAAAGAAATGCAGGAAAAACTCGGCAGCCGGGCCAGTTACGCCCGGATGGAGCGGGATACCTGGCTCGATGGTTTGACCGCTTCCGAGCTTGATTTTATTGCAGAACGGGATAGCTTTTATATGGCGAGCATTGGCGAAAACGGCTTTCCTTATATCCAGCATCGCGGCGGCCCGAAAGGTTTTTTGAAAGCCCTGGATTCAAAACGTTTAGCTTTCATTGATTTTAAAGGCAACATGCAATACATCACCGTAGGGAATATGGCCACCCATGAAAATGTAGCCCTGATTTTGATGGATTATCCCTCGCGGACAAGGCTTAAAATTTATGCCAAAGCTGAAATTGTAGAACTGAAAGATGACCCTGCATTGTTAGCATTACTGGATTTGGGAGCCTACAAGTTTCGCCCCGAACGCATGATGGTATTGCACATTGAAGCCTACGACTGGAATTGTCAGCAGCACATTACGCCGCGTTATACGATAGAGGAAATTGAAGAAGCGCTTGTGCCGCAGCGGGATTACATCGCAAAATTAGAAGCAGAAATCGAAGCACTTAAATCGAAACGACCGTAACAGATGAACGCCAAACAATCCGTTTTCACCTTAATCAATACCCAAAACGGCAACCTGGCATTCAAGTTGCTTTATTTTGAAGACAATGGCCATTTCGACCACTTGCAGCGCAATAATTATTATTCCATGATTTGGGTTACCGAAGGTCGGGGAACCATTATGGCCGACTTTTCAACCTATGATTTTGAGCCAAACGCGTTGTTTGCCTTTTCCCCCTACCAGCCTTTTATGTTTTCCAGCCATGAAAACCTGAAAGGTGTTGCCATTTATTTTCACCCCGATTTTTTTTGCATTCACAAGCATCACAAAGAAGTTGCCTGTTCGGGTGTATTGTTCAACAATATTTACCAGCCGCCACTAACCATAATGGACGAAGTTTCGGTAAATACCTTTAATCTGATGATTGACCAGATAAAAACGGAAATGCAAAACCCTGCCCTGGCGCAGCATGAGTTATTGGTTTCTTATTTAAAAATTCTGTTGATTACCGGGTCAAGGCTCAAAACGCAACAGCATGCAAAAGCCGGGGAAGCTGTGGCTGGCAACAAAGAACCTTTCATTTTGCAAAACCTGAAAGACGCCATTGAAACCCATTACAGAACCAAGCACTCTGCCGGCGATTATGCCAACGTACTCAATATTTCGGCGAAAGCGCTGGCAAAAATCACTAAAACGCATTTCAATAAAACGCTAACTGCCTTAATTGCAGAAAGAATTATCATTGAAGCAAAGCGGGAGCTATATTTGACCAACAAATCCGTCAAAGAAATCGCTTACGAATTGGGTTACACCGACGAGTTTTACTTTAGCCGCTTTTTTAAGACCAATGCCGATGTTTCACCGCAATTGTATCGGGAAACAGTTGGGTTTGGCAGGGGGGTGGGTGTATAACAACGATCAATGCTATATGAAAAAAATGCTCCTGTTTGCCATAGCCCTGCTCCCTGCCTGGCTTGCTGCACAAACACACCTCAACGTGAGGGTTAGCCAGGATTTTGACGCCAATGAACCTTCCATTTGCCTTGATCCGAAAAACCCTGCGCACATTGTAGCGGGTGCCAACCTGAATAACGTGTATCATTCCACCGATACGGGAAGAACCTGGACAGCGCAACTATTGACCTCTGCCTATGGGGTCTGGGGCGATCCGGTCATCGGGGTAGATACTTCCGGCGATTTCTATTTCCTCCATTTATCCAATCCGCCTGGAGCCAGTTGGATTGACCGCATCGTATGCCAAAAATCCACCGACTGGGGGTTGAACTGGTCTCCCGGAACTTTCATGGGATTGAATGGCACAAAAGCACAGGATAAACACTGGATCGCCGTTAACCGAACAACCAACCACCTCTTTGTTACCTGGACGGAATTTGATACTTACGGCAGCAGCAACCCGCAGGACAGTTCCAGAATTTTGTTTTCCAAAAGTACCGACGGCGGCAACACCTGGTCGGCAGCAAAACGCCTGAACAAGGTTTCCGGCAATTGCATTGACAGCGATGACACGACCGAAGGCGCCGTGCCCTGCATTGGCCCAAACGGAGAGATTTACGTTTCCTGGGCAGGACCTGAGGGACTGCGTTTCGACCGCTCTACAGATGGCGGCGAATCCTGGCTGGAGAATGACCTCAAAATCGACGACATGCCCGGTGGCTGGGATTACCAGATTCCGGGCCTGGAACGTTGCAATGGGCTGCCTGTAACGTCCTGCGATCTGAGCAACGGGCCACACCGGGGGACCATCTACGTCAACTGGGCCGATCAACGCAACGGCCCTGCTGATACGGATGTCTGGCTGGCCAAAAGCACCGATGGCGGCAATACGTGGAGCGCACCGATACGCGTCAACGATGATGCTGCGGGGCGTCATCAATTTCTGACCTGGATGGCCGTGGATCAGGCAACGGGCTGGCTGTGGCTTGTTTTTTACGACCGCCGGGGTTATGCCGACAACCAAACAGAGGTGTACATGGCCCTGTCCCGCGATGGAGGCGCCACTTTTCGTAATTTCAAAATCAGTGACGCTCCTTTTACGCCCAATACCGGCAATTTTTTTGGCGATTACAATAACCTGACGGTCTACAACAACATCGTGCGCCCCATATGGACGCGTATGGAAGGAGTTTCTACGGATATCTGGACTGCCCTGGTAGATGTGGAAGCAGTGATCACGACCAATCCCGGTGAGCAGGAAGCTGTCGTTTCCGAACTGGAGCAAAATTATCCGAATCCCGCCACCGTTGAAACCTGGATCCCGTTTAAAATCAGGCACCGCGCAGCCGTCACCCTGCAAATCGCCACCCCCGATGGTAAGGTATTGCACACTGTTTTTGAAAACAGGATATTCACATACGGCAAATACACTGAACGGGTGCCTTTGAAGGAAATGGGCCTTCCGGCCGGTACTTATCTGATTTTGCTTTCCAGCGAAGAAAAGGTGTTGACCAAACGCATGGTGGTAGTAACTCCCTGACCGCTTTTTAAGAAAAAAATCCTGCAGAGATGCAGCAAAACGGACATTGTTTGCTCCTTTGTTTCAAACACTGTCTGTTTCATGGATCACTCACCGGAGCAACTGCTATTACAACAATGCCAAAAAGGCCAACTGAATGCCCAAAGGGATTTGTATGAACGGTACAAATCTGTGTTGTTTGCTGTTTGTATCCGCTACGCCCGCGACCATGCTGAAGCTGAAGACCTGTTGCAGGAAACATTTATTGTCATTTTTCGCGACATCCGCCAGTTCAGACAGGAAGGGTCTTTGGAGGGCTGGCTCCGCAAAGTAACCATTCGTGTTGCTTTAACACAGCTGAAAAAAAAATATCCAACGCGTTTTGCGCAACCTTTTGAAAGCCTGCCACCCGATTTTGCGGTTAGTGTTCCTTCCGATTCAGATTTAAATGAAGAAGCGATTCTTGGACTCCTGCAACAAATGCCGGAGGGTTACCGGACGGTTTTTAACCTGCACTGCGTGGAAGAGTATTCCTATGAAGAGATCGCCCAAACAATAGGCGTGGCCGAAAGTACCGTGCGTTCGCAATATGTACGCGCACGCAGGTTTTTGCGAAAATTGGTAGAAAAGATGTTGTCGGAAATAGAGAGTGGAGGTTAACATCCCGGGTACTCTTCCTTTGCGATCCATCAAAAAATAAAAGCTCATGCACAATCAGTTCAATCAACCTTTCGAGCGATTCATAAGAAAAAAAATGCAGGCCCTGCAGGAGTCTCCTTCCGATCAATTGTGGGACCGCATTGCAGCGCAGCAACGTGAGATCAGGCGTTGGGGTATTTTCCGCCAAATCCTGATTCGTTCGGGAATTCTTGCCGGATTGTTGGCAGGTGTCATTTGTGGAGCAGGTCACTGGCCGGAAGGGTTCCCAAAAATCGGGCATAAAGCAGCCCAATCCTTTTCATCCGTTCCCCAAAATACTCCCTCTCTTTTGAAATCCATAGGGGGCCAAACGCTGCCAAATCCACAAAAAAAGGCAATCGTAACAGAACATCAGTCTACCCGGCCCTCTACAGTTGACCTGAAGGATAAATTGCCTGCCACCGATCAACCAATATCCGCACACAAAAAACAGAACCCGCAGCAAAACAGCCCAAAACAACCGATAAGTCAGGGCATTGAGAGCCGGGTTTTCAAATTTATTTCGCAAAAACACTTGTCTGATACCTCATCTGTAGCAGCAATTCAGGAACAGGAAGCTGTAGGCAAAAAGCACTGGCTTGATTTCCCGCAATTGCCAGTACGGGGTTCAGTCAACATAGCTTCTGTAACGCCGGAGACCTCTTTTTCGAGGGAAAAACTTATCCTGCCCATCAAACCGCTTCGTGAACCCATGCTTCAATACGGACTTTCCTTCTCCGGTGGAAAATTAGGTCAATTGGGTCCTGCAGGAGGTTCTCATTTCAGCATAGGGATTCAATTTCAATACCGCTTGAGCCATAACGTCCATTTATTTGGAGGGGTGGAATGGCAGCAAGGGCAGCGCAACTTTAATCCAATTGTCCTCGGCAGCGGGATTCAGGCATTTCCCCAGGCCCAGTTCCCGCATCTGCCGCAACTTCCGCCTGTGCCTGACAACCTGTTTTTCAACCTGTTATCGTCCTGGGAAGGCGTTTCAATGCCTCTGGGCGCTACCATTTGCGGCAAGCTGCCCATCCGCCGTACGGAATGGCTGGCACGAGCGTATTACAAACCCTATTTCGCCATAAAGCAGGAAAATCAGCTATTGGCTCCCCTCTTTTCTTCTCTCAGCGATGAGGTGTTTGAAGACAAAAAAGCAGTGCTAAAAACGGGATGGGCAGGTGTTCAGGCGGGCATGAGTTATGCAGTAGACAAGCGCTGGCAACTTGAACTGACCTTATCCATCGAGCAGGCACTGGAACCGGTTAATTTGGAACGCATTAACCATCAGGCTTTTTCGTTGCGACTGGCCATTCTCCGACGATGAACTTTTGGGCATTCATCTTTTCTAAAAACCACCATTAGGCCCCTTTTGGGAGCCTCAGTTATTGCAGCTACCTCCGGCCTGCAAAGGCCATGTTATGCTGTTTCCTGCGCATGTATTCAATTTGAAATCACCTAACAACAATTTAACATGAAAATGCGAACAAACCTATTCCACCTTGCGGCAATCATTTGTTGCCTGCTCAGTTCCAATTTATTTGCTCAAGATCGGGGACAAACGCTGAAAGGTGTTGTTTTGGATAAAATCATTCGGGAGCCTTTAGTTGGCGCAACCGTCATTGCGAAAGGCAGTACGGTCGTATTTCAGGCGGTGACGGATTCTGCCGGCAGGTTCCATTTTGAAGGAGTTCCGGTGGAACGTCAAACCGTTCAGGTAAGATACATTGGATATAAAGAATGGACATCTGCGGGCATCGCCATGAATTCGGGCAAAGAGACTGATTTGGTCATCGAGATGGAAGAAAGTGCTTTGCAGGTAACTGAAATTGTTGTCACCGGGCAATCCGAGCGTTTCAAGCCACTCAACCCGTTTGCGGTCGGAAGTGCCCGTTCCTTTTCCATGGAAGAAACCCAGCGTTATGCAGTGGCAACCAGCGATCCGGCGCGCATGGCGTCTGCCTTTGCCGGGGTATCCGTTCCGGGTGACGACAACAATACCATCGTCATCAGAGGCAATGCTCCCAACGGGCTCCTTTGGCGGCTGGAAGGCACTGATCTGCTCAACCCCAATCATTTCTCCAATGCCGGTGCCACAGGTGGCGCAATCTCCCTGTTAAGCGCACAAGTGCTGGCCAGTTCTGACTTTTTCACAGGTGCTTTTCCTGCTGAGTATGGAAATGCCCTTTCAGGCGTCTTCGATCTTAAACTTCGCAAAGGGAACGGAGAACACAGGGAATATACCTTCCAGGCTGGTATCCTTGGTCTGGAAGCCGCTGCCGAGGGGCCCATAAAATCGGGAAAACAAGGATCATTTTTATTCAACTACCGTTTTTCATCCCTTTACCTGCTTTCTAAAATCGGGATTGAAATTGGAGACATCAAAACCAAATTCCAGGATGTTTCCTTTCACATTTGGTTTCCTGCAGGCCGGATTGGTGAGTTTTCACTTTTTGGAACAGGAGGTACAAGCGCTGAAAAATTGCCCGGCGAAGCAGATTCAACCCTTTGGGTCCGACAACCCAATAAGCGATTCAACAGTATTTTTCAATCGGATATGGGAGCATTGGGACTAATTCATCAAAAAAGATGGAGCAATATGGTATGGAAGCAAGTCCTGGCGTGGTCTGGCAGTAATAACGTTGATAAATTTGAGCGTTTTGAAAATGATTACCAGCTTCAGCCCATTTCCAGGCAAATTCACCGGCTTGACAGGATTACCCTAACCACTAACCTGACTCATAAGCCCAATGCAAAACACCTCATCCGATCCGGGGCAACCCTCACCCTGCACATGTTCAATTTGGATCAGTCTTCGTGGAATCCACTCATAAATCGTTCAGAGGAACAAATCAACAGCAAAGGAAACCTGTATACCCTGAACATCTTTTCGCAATGGCAATACCGGCCAAATGACCGCCTCACCTTCAATGCCGGGATGCATGGCTTTTTCTTTTTTCTCAACAAAAAACAATCTTTTGAGCCCCGTGCATCTGTACAATATGCTTATTCAAACAGTCAGTCCTTGAGTTTGAGTTATGGATTGCATAGCCAAATGCAGCCCATTGGAATTTATTTCGTCCGGGATACCGTGGGCAATTATTTCAATTCGCAACTGGATTTGACGAGGGCGTCTCATCTGGTGCTATCCCACAGAATCGGGTGGGGAGAAAGCTGGCAGCTAAAAACCGAAATGTATCTTCAGGATATAATGCAGGCGCCGGTTGGCAGCGATTCCAATTCTTCATTTTCTCTATTAAACGAAGAAGATGGGTATACCAGCCTGCCATTGGTCAACCTTGGAAAGGGCAAAAATTACGGCATAGAGTTCAGCATTGAAAAACGCCTGACCAAAGGTGCCTATTTATTGGCTTCCGTTTCTCTTTACCAATCCAAATACAAAGCCTCCGATAACATCTGGCGCAATACGCGGTATAATGGAAACTATCTCAGCAATCTGGTTTTTGGTAAGGAATGGGAGTGGATTCGGAAAAACCGCCATAGAAGCTTCGCCGTCAATTTTAAAATCACGCATTTTGGAGGGTTGCGCGAAATTCCGGTTGATTTATTGAAATCAGAAGAAGCCGGTTTTACCATCAGAGATCAGCAACGTAGCTACGAAACCCAACTCCCGGCGTATTTCCGGATAGACGCCGGGCTTCGTCTGAAACGTCATTTCAAACAACTGACTACTACTTTTTTCCTGGACATTCAAAATGTCACCAACCGGATGAATGCCCGGGCGAGCTATTACCATCCCTTTTTCCGGTCAGTAGAATATCAATATCAGGAAGGTCTAATTCCAATCCTGGGGTACAAAGTGGAATTTTAATTTTTAGGCCATCATTTGTTCAGCACCCCAAAATCGGGAGCCATCCCAAGCCACGCCTCCAGCGTTTTCTTCAGGTCGTGCTGCATGGCTTTATCCATGTTTCTGATCCGCGCTTTGCCATGATCTTTGCCGGGCAGAATATACGACAGGCTTTGGTTAGCCAATAAACTCACTGAATTACTTTTAGCACCCAAACATGGTCAGTCACAGCTTTCAAAGATGCCGGCAGGTCAATTTCGATGGCATTTTCCCGTTGTTTCCAGGTTATTTTTCCTTTTGCGCCAAGCAGCTGCAACTTTGCATTTTTTGAAAACGGAATTTTAGTCAGGAGCAGTTTTTCTTTCGGAAACTCGAACAGAAAAATAAATTGGGTTTTGCCGTCTTTCGACTGGGTATAGCGGATGTTTTCCCCTTCTTTGAACACCGAAAACATGCGTGAGCCATAAATACCTTCCCCGTTAAGGGTCATCCAGGTACCGATTTCTTTCAGGCGCTGGTAAGCTACAGGATCCAGCTCACCATCGGGGCCAGGGCCAATGTTCAGCAGGTAATTGCCGCCTTTACTAACGATGTCCACCAATTTTTCGATGATTTCATTGGTGGGTTTGTAAGTATCGTTGGGCACATAACTCCAACTCGACGCCATGGTCATGCAGGTTTCCCAGGGGTAAGGCAGGCCTTCATCCGGGATGTGCTGCTCGGGCGTGAGGTAATTTTGCTGCTCCCCGGGCACAGCGCGGTCTACTACGATCAAACGGGGTTGTTTGGCTCTGGCTTCCCGCACCAATCGGGGCATATCAATGTCCTGGCTTTGTGGATTACGGGCCCAGCGGCTTCCTTCATAAACATCTTCCATTTCCTTTTTGAGGTCTTCTTCTGTTTTTTTGCGTACCCAGCCGCCATCCAGCCAAAGGATATCTACCTTGCCGTAATCGCTGACCAATTCATTGATCTGGTTGTGGGTGTATTCGGTGAAATTTTTCCATTTCTCCGGATATTTCTGAATGGCGTAATTGACATTGCGGTCGCTGGCAGGAAATTGCTTCCACCAATAGTCGTCGCTGTGCCAGTCGGGTTTGGAAAAGTACGCACCAATCCAGAACTGTTCTTTGCGAAAAGCAGAAAAAATTTCCTGCGTAATGTTGCTCCGCGGGTTAGCCGAAAACGGACAGCCGGGATCAGTGATTTTGTAATCGGTATATTTGGTGTCGAACATGCAAAAACCGTCGTGGTGTTTGGTGGTGAACACCATGTATTTCATGCCTGCTGCTTTGGCCGCAGCTGCCCATTTTTCAGGGTTAAACAGAACGGGATTGAAGGTCGTTTTCAGCTTTTCGTACGCTTTGACATAGTCGTAATAATTGTCGGCCACGCCAGGTTTTCTGCCTCCGGTGGCCCAGCTCAGGTCTTCCGGACAAATGCTCCAGCTTTCTACAATCCCCCATTGGCTGTAGGCGCCCCAATGCATGAGCAGGCCGAATTTCAGGTCTTGCCATTCCTCCAGCCGCTGGCGAATGGCCGGGTCAGGGTCAGGAAAATAGGCTTGCTGCTGGGCAAGGGCGGGCGTTGCCATTAAGCAGATCAACACCACTAAGAGTTTGTACCTGGATCGTTGGTTTCGTTTCACGGATGTATTTTTCGCAAATTTGCAACAAAAAAGTGTGAGATCGGCCAGAAAACACAGATTTACAAGTCACTCCCTTTGCGGGAATTTTAGATGCTATCGGGCATAAAGGCAAACTCTTTATAAAAAAAAATTTTACCTCCAGGCAACCCTTTACTCCTCCCGAGCGTGTAAGCAGCAATGAACGAAGCAAATGTTGATATCTGGTTAGAAGGGTGCCGCAAACAGGACTCGGAATGTCAACGACTGTTGTACCGGCATTTTTTTGCCTATGCGCTTAGCATTGGGTTGCGTTATGCTGCTTCAAAAGAAGAAGCGCACGAAATCGTCAATGATGCTTTTGTTAAAATATTTACCCGAATTGACCGCTACAAGCGACAGGGCCCCTTTAAAACCTGGCTTGGACGCATCGTAGTCCACACCGCCATTGACCGATACCGCGCACTATGCCGGGCAAGGACCTATGAAACGACGGAAGAAGGACTGGCTATGATGGAATGTGCACCATCTGCCTTGGATTACCTGTACCATGAAGATCTGGTTAAGTTGGTTCAACAATTGCCTGCCGCTTATCGGTTGGTGTTCAACCTGCATGTAGTAGAGGGGCATACCCATGAAGAAATAGCAGACATGCTTGGCATTCAGTCAGGAACGTCTAAAAGCAATTTGGCGAAAGCCAAAGAAAAGCTGAAGCGCCTGATTCTGATTGCTTCGCTAAAGGAATAAAAAAATGGAAGACAATCAATTTTGGGACGAATTGGCAAACCGGCTCCGGCAAGAGCAGCCGCAGCCTTTCCGGGAGGAAGACTGGGCTGCTGTACACCAGCGGATCCAGAAAAAAGGCAGTAGCCGGCCGGGATGGTTTTGGCCGCTGATGGCAGGTTTGGTGCTGATCGGTAACAACCTGGTTTGGTATTTGCTGTGGCCCGGGGCTGCCATGGCATCCTCTGAAGCCCCTGCCGCCATAGGATGCGATACGGTCGTGTTGATCCGGGAACGCGTGATTCGGGACACGATATGGCAAAAAATACCGCCCCAACCGCTCAAGCCGGCGAAGCAGCGTTCTCCACTCCGCCACCAGCCGGCCATAACAGTTGCACCCGACGCCATGATGAAAACGGCCGCAAGCCCGGAAATACAGCCTGATGTTTCAGCCAGCACTGCGGTGCCCCGTTCAGGAATGGGTGCATTACCCCGGTTACCCATTGCAACTTTCAGCTTTCTGCAGCCAGAACGCTCCGGACTTTTAGCCCCATTCAGGGCTTCAATATTACCGGCAAGGTCAAATCATCCGCTGATTGCAAAACCGACAACGCGTTTGCTAATCAATGCAGAGGCAGGCGGGGCGGCTTTTTTACCGGAAAAAATATCGCGGATGCACTTGTGGCAGGGAGGAGCAACGATTTATCTGATGCCCGGCAAATGGGGAGTCTCGGCCGGTTTGTACCGACTTCATGCCACAGAAAATCCGCCGGAAACAGGTCCGAAACTGGGCTGGTCCGCTGAATGCCCAACTTGTCCCGCAAGCCCTGATTTTCCCGGGAAGGTAAGCCTCCAATGGACCGAATTTCAGGTTGGCCTGGCGTATCGTTTTGCTTTGCCAATCCGGAAAACAGAAATCCTGCTGAGTGCGGCAGGGCAATTGCGCAGTCCGGCAACACAATTCCGGCATTTCCGATTTGAAAACTACGGTGGTCCGCTGGTAGAAATGGACGACCGCAACCGGGAGGAATCCGGATTGTACTGGAACGGCTGGAGTAGCCGGGTGACTGTCGTTCACCGCATCACCCGCAATTTTGGGGTATCTGCCGGTGTGCAGGGCCGTTGGTCCGGCGGGGTCAATCCGGGAATAATGCCCGCTTCCCTGGGGCTGAACGCCGGTCTGGTCTGGTATGCAAGCGATTGATTTTGTCATAAGGGGGCCGGGAAAAGGCGTTACCCGAAACGGTCCCTTCTTTACTCTTATCTGATTTTTCACCAAAAAATTAGCAATATGTTCAAGCGAGTATTGGGTGCTGCCCTATTGTGCAGCATGATGGCCGCGCCGTCTCTGGCGCAAAAAACAGCTTTTTCATTCGGCATTTCTGTTGGGAATCCCAATGTGGCACATCCTTTTGAAAACCCACCCCAACCGGGATCCAGCAGCAACATCGGCGGGGGCTATGGAGGCATTCTGGAAAAAGATTACGCCACCAGCAAGTATGCAGTAGAAGGGGTGCTCCAGGTTGCCTTGCCCAAAGGCCTCCAGTTGCGGGTACGTGGCGGGTATTCACTCCGGCAATCCAATTTTTCGTCGGTTTATGGTACACCCGAGGGGATTCCGGTGACTCGCACCCAAACCCTTGAATCATCCCGAAGCTGGCACCTGGCACCTGGTTTTACAGGCAGCCATCACCTGGGAAAATTTTCCCTGAATGCCGGTTTAGAGTTTCCGGTCTATTGGCTAAATCGCTTAGAGTCGGCTGGATCTCAGGAGGACCTGATGACGCCGGAAGCGCCCATTTATGAAAATGTACGCTCTTTTCCGGGAGGAATGTCCTTTGGCATTGGCCCGGTTGGGGGAATTTCGTTTCATCCCATCCCGCAGGCGAGCATTGGCTTTGAACTCCGCAGTGCCTGGATGCACACCCGCCTGAAAGGCAATTACGAAGAAACCAACAACTGGACGGGCGAGCCTGTCACCGTCAAAGGCACAGCCGAAACCTACAAACACAGCGGGATGAGCGATTTGCAGGTGGCTTTGTTGCTGCGATTCACATTGTGAACAAAGGGCAAATGGGCAAGGGGCAAATGGGCAAACTCGCAATTGGTGGGGTTGTCTACTTGCCCCTTGCCAACTCGCTCATCATTCACCTCACCACCATTTTCCCGGCATTCAGCAATTGCCCATTGGCCGAAAGGCGATAGATGTAGAGCCCGGGTAGCAGATCGTCCCGCCGGATTTGTATTTGTGCCCCCCCCGAACGCTCCTCGCGACGCCACACCCGCCCCTGGGTATCGGATATTTCCAACTCAAGATGGTTGAATTCCAAACCTGTAACTTCAAAGGTTGCGGAGTGCTCAAACGGGTTGGGATAAACCTTGATGCTTGCGTTTTCTACCAATACCTGTTCTGTACCGGTCACCTGTACGTGGATGAACCCCTCACCCACTGTATGAAAAGTTGTATTGGTGACTACCGGAGCATTAAAATCAAAATAAATCGAGGCCGTGTTTTCGATGCGGGCACCGACGGGGTTACCGGGCACCTGGTCAATCTCAAACTTGAAAAACCCTTGGCTGGCTGCCTCATTGATGTTGCTGTCAGGCAGCATGATGTTGTCGAACCGAACAACCAAAACGCCACCGGTGCGCAACTCCCATGTGTAGGGGTGACTTGAAGCGCCCATGCGGATAGACCTCGCGTCGAGCAAGGGCGACAAAACATCTGTTACCATGACCTGGAATGCGGTATCGGTGCCTGTATTCTGAAATCGGATGTGGTAGGAAAGCGGAATGTTGTTTACAATAAAATGGGCGTCCTCGTAACCCAAAGGTTCCGCACTTTTATCGTTGGGATCGAAAGCACCAATGTTGGGCCGGCAGTCAATGCTGACAAAAGGGCTAATGTTGCCGTTGTAAAACTCCAGCATCAACGAAGGATCGTTTATTTCTGACGGGGTATTGCAACCTGCTGTTGTAGCTGTAACTTCGGTATCCCCAAGAAGGTAAGGAAAGTTTTCGCCCCGTTCAACGATGCTTCGGTAAGTTGCTCCCGGTACAGCCGGTACACGCACCTCAAAACTATTCCCGCCGCCCAGTTGAAATGGGCTGCTGAGGATCATGACGTGCTCCTCAATAATGGAATAGTTGAGCGGCAAAAGCATGTCGCTGCCCGTATTGGTAATTGTAAAAATTATCGTATCGTTATTGCAGGCGCTGGTGGTTTCAATAAAAGGCCCTTCCCAGTAGTTGGGAATGCAGATGGTATCCGGGTAAATATGGGCCTCTGTGCAGTGTACCTGGCCCAGCACAACTTCCGGGTCGCACCCGGTCGTCACATGGATGGTGAAATAACCAGAACTGTTGGCATTCACCGTGCCTATGTCAAAGCGGTAGGCATTGCCCGTCTGGCTAAGCAGCGGCACAGAACTGGAATTAAAAGTCAGAAAAGGATCAAGCGTCACATCCACATAAGCATTGTGTGCTGCAATTGTACCGAGGTTGCTGTACCGCACGGTGTAGGTGGAGGGCATGCAGCGGCGCAAAAAGGAGGTAGAAATGTCCACGGTCATAAAGGTACAGCTATCGAGTATTGACATGGGAAAATCGAGGGTGTCGCGACCAAAAAAACCAGGAAAAGTAACCGTTTGAGGATTCTGACAATATTGCCAATAGGGCGAAATCTGATTGGCCGTCACCACGTATGTCCCCGAATCTGCTTCCATCAGGTAGCTGCCTCCCAGGCCATTGTAGGTAGAGGTAGCATGCCCTCCATTGGTTTTGGTCATGTTGACGATGACGCCGGAAACGGGAGGCTCTCCGGAGTCGAACTGGCAATTGTTGTTGAGGTCCTGAAATACACGGCCATAAACGTAGTTGGTAAAAAGTTGCCCCAAAGCATCTACAGTCATGAGAAACGGGCCGGCGCCGTCAACCCCGAAAATCCCATACCCATGGTCGGGATTGTGCGAAATGTGCCGCCCGTGCGCTACGGCCTGACCACTGGCAAGGGTGGTACTGTGCAGCACCGAACCCGCAGGGGAGAGCTGGATAAACCCAACCGAATGGTGCCCGGTAGGGACCCCCGTAGCCAAAAACCCGGTCACCGTAAAGCTTCCGTCGGCATTTTCTACTGCATGGTACGCCGAGGTGTACCCACTATTGCCGCCACTGCTTTCCCAATGCCATTCGTAGTTGCCGGTTTGATCAATTTTCAGGGCCATCATTTTTTGATTGGAACCTACATCCCGCCTTCCTGAAATCAGGTATCCTCCGTCGGAAGTAGGCAATACGGCCTCCGGAGCATTGTAGGTGCTAAACGCGTACACCTGCTCCCAAACCGGGTTGCCGTCAGTGTCGGTTTTGATGACCCGGGTCATGTTTCCGCTTCCCCCCACATTGACAAAACTGGTATCTTTGGTTCCCGCCAACAGGTAGTGTTGATCAGGCGTTTCGATGACCTCCATAGAAAAAGTATTTTCGTTTGGATTGTCGTAAAAGCGCGTCCAGAGGGCATTGGCTTCTGCATCCAGTTTGCACAGCCCGAGGTGGTACATGTTGCTGCCGTCAATGACGACGCTGCTGATGAGCAGGTGATTATCGGAAGTAATGACCAGAGAGGATCGGGTAGAACCTTCATAAACATCCATCCCCATGTTCAGCGCGCGATTCCAGATCACCTCGCCTGAAGCACTGAGTTTTAAGATAAAGCCTGAAAAACTGCTTTGCTGGTACAACACATAATAACTGTCATCGAACGGATTGTATTCCAGGTCTATGGGGGCTTCGTAGAGCGGACTGGAGATCTGCCGGGTCCATTGCGGCTCGCCAAACTGATCCGTTTTTAAAATGTACAGGTCAAGGTTAAAAATGCCAACCGTGCCGGCCATGATAAACCCATCGTCCACTGTACGTTTGGCATACGCCCTGAAGCCTCCCGGGTTTATGTTATAGTAAGTGTGTAAAGCCCCTTGTGCCAGGATGCAGAACGGCCCCAGCCACAGACCGGTGAGGAGAAGCAATTTTTTCATATTGAAAAATATTTTAACAAGTATGTGTTTGAAAGATGGTTGCATCTGGTCGAATTGCACTCATTCATGGTACAAATGAAAAGGGAAATGTCAAGACAAAAAAATACAAAAAAAACATTTTATCGGAAAATGAACTTTGCATAGCTTTGCGCAAATGACCTGATTTACAAATACAGAATTTACTTTATCAAATCATAATATTCTATTTATTAATATCTTATAATTTTTACAAAAAAACGCCACTCCAAAATCTCTTTTGCAAGCAATGATATTTTATCGGAAAACAAGATCATGCGAACAAACAAGTTCATCAAAATATTCTACCACCTGAATGCAGCAGAAAAAATTGCTTTCAGAAAATGGGTCCATTCCCCGGCTTTCAACAAGCAGGAAGCCCTGGTCCGCCTTTTTGATTATTTGTACAGATTGGATCCGGAAAAAGAAGCCCACCTTTTGGACAGGACCGTTTTGTTTGCCCGTGCATTCCCCGAGGCCTCTTTTCACCTGCCACAGCTCCGCCACCTGCTCTCCGACCTGATGCAGTTGATGGAGTCGTTTCTGGTGTACCGTTACCGGCAACAAAAGGACCTCGATTTTAAGCTTGACCTGGCCGCAGCTTATCAAACCATGAAGCTGGAACAGCCTGCCAAAGAAGCATTGGTTGCAGCAAAACACCTTTTTGATCAACAGATTCTGCACGGCATGGAGCATATCGAGCAGGCGTACCGATTGCAGTGGATGACTTATTCGCTTCAGGAGCAGGGTGACCGGGCTGAGGCACAGAACCTGCAGGCACTCAACGACAGTTTCGATATGGCCTACCTTGCCGGAAAACTGAAACACGCCTGCCGCGTGCTTTCCTACCAGGGTATGTTTTCGAGGCAATACGACACAGGGCTGTTGAACAAGGTGCTCGAGTACCTGGAAGGGAAACCCGAATTGCTGAAAGAACCGGCGCTGGGTTTGTATTTCTATTATTATCAGGCCATGACCCGATTCGATCAGGCCGGAGTTGCTTTCGCAAAATTCAAGCAGTATTTATTTGATTTTCAGCCTGTTTTTTCGATTTCAGAGACCAAAGACCTTTATATTTTAGCCATCAACTATTGCATCAAGCGGCTAAATACCGAAGACAAAGCTTTTTACCTGCAGGAAACCTTTGATTTGTACAAAGGCGCGCTGGAGCAGGGCGTTTTGATGGAAAAAGGCCAGCTCAGCCCTTTCACATTCAGCAACATCGTCGCTGTTGCCCTGGCTCTGGGACTGGAAGACTGGACAGATCATTTCATTACCGGTTACAGCCCGAAATTGGATGAAAAGTGGAGGAAGGCGCAAACCAATTACAACCGATCCCGTTGGTATTTTCAGCAAAAAGCTTACCGAAAAGCTGCCGATTTGCTGGTCGCCGATGATTTCGATGACCTGCACCTCAATCTTTCCGCCAAAGTACTGCTGCTCAAGGTCTATTACCACCTGGAAGAACTACAACTGCTCGATCACCTGATCAGGCGCTTCAAAACCTTTCTCAGCCGCAAAAAAGTCATGAACTACCACCAGGAAAACTACCACAACATCCTCCGATTCATGCAGCGCCTGGTGGACTTAAATCCTTATTCTGAAAAAGATAAAAACAAGCTGCGGCATGAGGTTGAAAAAACTGAACTATTGACGGAAAAAGCCTGGTTTTTGGAACAGTTGGGAAATGGTGATTCGAGAATACGAAGATTTGAGGATACCAGACCCCCCAATAACCAATAACCAGTAACCAAACCAATAGCCAATAACCAATAACCACCCTCTATCTAACCTCCACCAATTCCCGCAAGCGAATGTCCTTACTCGAACTGCCGATCATGATTCGGAAAACACCCGGCTCGATCACCGGTTTCAGGGATTCGTCCAGCATGGACAACATGGCAGGCGTGATGACAAACCCGCATTCGCGCTCCTCTCCGGCTTTTAAGGGAATCCGCTGAAAAGCCTTGAGTTCTTTAAGCGGCCGTGCAACGGAAGCCACTTCGTCGCGCAGGTACAACTGTGCGATTTCCGTGCCGTCAAAAGCGCCGGTATTTTTCACCCGAAAACGCACTTCCACAGACTCGGTACCGGTAATGGTTGTTTGGCTGAGGCGGCAATCGGAATACTCAAACCGCGTATAACTCAGCCCATACCCAAACGGGAACAACGCCTGCCCGGTGCCGTCGGCGTAATCATCGCCACGGCCGGTAGGTTTGTGGTTGTACACCAACGGAAGCTGGCCTTCATGGTGCGGAAAAGTAACTGGAAGTTTTCCGGACGGGTTAGCCTGGCCCAGCAACAGTTCTGCCACCGCCTCTCCGCCGGCTTCTCCGGGGTACCAAACCTGGAGTACCGCATTGACCCGATCCAGCCACCGCCCCATGGTGATGGCGCTGCCGCCCACCAAAACTACCACGATCGGTTTGCCCGAAGCTGCCAATTTCAGGATCATTTCCTCCTGCCTTCCCGGCAATGACAAATGGCTGCGGTCGGCAAACTCGCCTTCTTCGATGCCCGCCACCACAATGACGGCGTCGCTTTTTTCAGCCAATTGAACGGCCTCCCGGATTTTGGCGTCCGTTTCATGGCGAACCCCGATGGTCCAGATCAGCCTGAACCACGCGTTTCCCGAAGGCTCTTTGTATTCTATGACGAGGTCAATGGGTTTGCCTTTTTCAAAATAAAAATCCGCCAATTGTACGCTTCGGGATTGCCCGCCCCAGGTATCCAGCGCCAGTTTCCCGTTGAGGAACAATCGGTAGCCTTCGTTTCCGTCAATGCCGATTTTGAACGTTCCCGTTTCGGGCGGCTGGATTTTTCCTGTCCAGCGGCAGGAAAAGAAGTCGTAGTTGATGGACGGGTGCGGCCCGAACAGGGTCCAGCGGAAGTCAATTTTTTCGTCGGCCCGAACCAAAGCCGGTTTGCCGCTCAGGGCAATGTTGTTGAAATATTCGCCGCGAAGGCCGGCCACCCGCTTTCCGTTTGTTTCAGCAAACAAAACGTCGGCCGGCACGATGTTCCAGGTCGTTTCGGTTCGGCCACAGCCGGGCGCGTAGTCCACCGCCATCCTGTTGCCGGCGAGTTGTTTCAATCCGTCCAGAATGCTTGTTTTCTGGTTGCCCGGGCCGCTGTATCCGCCCAGCCGCGCCTCCACGGCATCTGTGCCAATTATGGCCAATCGTTTGTAATTTTTGGACAAGGGCAAGACACTTTTCGGGTCATTTTTCAACAAAACCGCAGATTTCAGCGCCGCTTCTTTGGCGAGTTTTCGGTGTGCCGTCAAATCCAAAACGGCATTCAACGCCTCCATGGAAACGTAGGGTTTTTCAAAAAGCCCCAACTGAAATTTTGCCCGCAACACCCGCACCACCGCGCTGTCCAATTTCGCTGCGTTGACCTTCCCTTCCAAAAACGGTTTTTTAAACAAGGGGTAGCTGTCAAAGCCGGTTTGAAACAACACATCGAGGCCATTTTCCACGGCTTGTTTGCCGGCGTCTTCGTAGTCGGTTGCGGTAAAATGCAGGACGTTGGCACCACCCGTAGCGCCCGCGTCAGAAATCACGAAGCCGTCAAAGCCCCATTCGTTTTTCAATTTTTCGTTCAGCAGCCAGTCGCTGGCCGTGCAGGGTCGCCCGTCAATGGAATTGTAGGCAGTCATGATGCTGCGCGCACCGCCCTCCTGCACACAGGCTTTGAAAGGCACGAAGTAGGTTTCCTCCAGCAGGCGTTCGTTGTAGTCAATGGGATAGCTGTCGCGGCCCCCTTCGCCGTGGTTGACGACAAAATGCTTGGGCGTGGTAACGATGCCGGCCTGCTCAAACGCGCTGACAAACGCTACACCCAGCCGCGAAGCCAGCAGGGGGTCTTCGCCGTAGGTTTCCTCTACCCTGCCCCAGCGCACGTCGGTGGCAAGGTTCACCACCGGGGAGAGTATTTGCCGGATACCACGCACTTTGCATTCCAGCGCAATGGCCGAAGCGACATCGTACACCAGCGCGGTATCCCAGCTCGCTGCCAGCGCAATGGCCTGCGGGAATGCCGTGGCGCCGGTTCGCACCAGCCCGTGCAGGGCTTCATCGAAGGCAATGATGGGAATGCCCAACCGGGTTTGCTCCACAAAATATTGTTGGATGGCATTGATTTTTTCAGCGGTCTGGCGGGCGTTGGCACCGGGGTTGTACTGCATCATTTGCTCCGTGGCGCCTTCGCCGGCAGTGACGGTGTTGACCTGAAATCCGAAAATGCCTTCTTTGAACTGATCAGGGTTTGCCCCCAAATCGCCGGTGACCATAAAGAGTTGGCGGAATTTTTCTTCTAAAGTCATCCGGTTGAGTAAATCGTGGATCCGGGTTTCTATGGGGAGGGCGGAGTTGCGGTAGGGCGGGATGGACTGGGCGCTCAGGGAAACGGTGAGTGCTAGGCCCCAAAAAGTAAAAAAGGAGGATAGAGCTGTGGGGAAATAAATGCCTTTGGCGGGCTTTTCCTGGCGCTTTTTCATCTTGTTCTGTATTTTGGGGTGAAAACTACTGTTTTTTCATGAAGGCCCAAACTTGTAAAAAGGTCCTCAGAACCACCTGTTCCCAATGGAGGATTCGTTTCGCTAAAAGGTAACGCCTTTCTCAAAGATCTCACATTAGGCTACGTTTAAAACATGAGTCATCCCGAATTTTTTCACGCCTCATCCTTCGACAGGCTCACGCCCCATTACCGCCGAGCGTAGGCAGTGCATGAAAGTAATGAGTAAACTCGACACACCATTTATGAAACGAGCTTGTCAGCACTTCATTGGAAACTGTAATCTTGTCGCATGGAGTCGCCATACAGCGCCCCGAAAGGTGGATCGGCTCGCTGTGGGTTGGGTTGCGGGTTAGGGCGCCTATTTTTGCCTTTCAGGCACCTTTGTGCAGGTTGAATAATGAATATCAGCCCGATACACCTGTGCTTTTGACATGAAAACCAGGCAAAAATCAGCGGCGGGCCGAGGAGCCAACCTGAACTTAGATTAAGGCTCTAACCGTCAGTTTTTCCTATTTCAAACCTGAAAACCAG
>JABWAJ010000522.1 GCA_013361075.1 Saprospiraceae bacterium
CGTCACCGCGTCGGCGGGCGTTGCCGTGTTCCCGTTCCACGGGACCGACGTCCCTGGCCTGCTGTCGAACGTAGACACGGCCATGTTCCAGGCGAAGGAATCCGGCCGCAATCGCTACGTGCTCTTCGGCAGCGACCCGGACGAGAAGCGCAACACGCAGCGGCGGGTGCACTGGTCACGCAAGTTGCGCGAAGCGATCGACGCCGATCGCATCGTGCTGCACTGTCAGCCCGTCGTCCGCCTCGCCGATCGCAAGACCATGCACTACGAAGTGCTCGCACGGCTGCGCGACGACGATGGATCGCTCATCCAACCGGCGCAGTTCCTGAAAAACGGCCACTTGCTGAAACAATTCCGGATCAAGGGAAAATTGGATGTTTTCTTTCAGCAATGGCAAACCTGCCTGGTCAACATGCCGCGATTTCAGGGTCAGTTGCGCGGAATATTCGCCGTTCCCCATCGGTTCAATGCGCAAAAAAAGGATGCTGTGCTGAAAATCCCGCTCGACCTGATAAATGACGTCGCCGATGTGGACATTGCCGCCTGCAATGATGGTGCTGTTGTAAACGATGTTTTTTTGCGGTGGGTTTTGGTTGGTCATTTGTTTTGGTTGATGGTATTCTACTTCTTTATTTCAAACCTGAATCCAATATTTACTATCTAAAAATGAGGGCTTTACCTCGACT
This sequence comes from Saprospiraceae bacterium, assembly GCA_013361075.1. Taxonomy (GTDB): domain Bacteria; phylum Bacteroidota; class Bacteroidia; order Chitinophagales; family Saprospiraceae; genus JABWAJ01. Next base: position 687 of record JABWAJ010000522.1, read on the forward strand.
ACAATCGGAGTCAGGGTTGGCGCTTTTATTCGTATACTTTTACTATGCAGGCTAAAGCCCGCGAAACGAAGGGTGCCGTGCTTCGTTTCGCGGGCTTTAGGCCGCCTAAATTTTATATCAAAGATAAACGCTCCGGAGCAGTTTTGCGCAAACTTAACTAAAAAGGATCATTTCTACGAAGCCCATGCCCCAAACAGCATTCGGCACTACCTTACCAAATCCGCCACGGCCTGAATCCACCGCGGATCATCGTTCAGACTCGGTACCAGATCCACTTTTTCACCACCCATTTTTTCAAATTCTTCCTGGTATTCGTCGCTGATTTCCACAATAGTTTCTAAGCAATCGGCTACGAAGGCCGGGCTGAACACGAGCAGGCGTTTGGCGCCTTTATGGGCCTGTTCTTCGAGAATGGTGGAGGTGTAGGGTTGCACCCAGGGATCGCGGCCGAGGCGGCTTTGGAATGAAGTGGTGTAGCTGCCGGGCGGGAGGTTCAGTTTGGCGACCAGTGCGCGGGTAGTGGCGTGGCATTGGGCCGAATAGCAAAACTGGTTCACCGGACCGATGCTTTGGCAGCAATTTTCTTTTTGCAGGCAATGGTTAAAATCGTCCGCCTTGCGCATCTGGCGCTGTGGCAGGCCGTGGTAGCTGAACAGGATGTGGTCGTAGCTGGCGAGGTCGAATTTGCGGGCGTTGTCGGCAAAAATTTCGATCATCGGTTCGTAGTCGTAAAATGAATTGATGAACCGAACGGGCGGAATGGCGTTTCTTTCGCTCAAAACGCGCATGACTTCTTCGTAAACCGAGCCGGTAGAGGCTGAGGCGTATTGCGGGAACATCGGCAACACCACAATGTCCGACACTTGTTGCTGCAACAATTTTTCAATGGCCGAAGCAATGGAGGGACTTTGGTAGCGCATTGCCAGTTCCACCGCATAGCCTTCGCCCAGAAGGGTTTTCAGCCCGTCGGCAACGCGATTGCCATAGTATTTCAGCGGGGAGCCGTTTACAGTCCATAGTTTCTGGTACAATTTGGCCGATTTGCCGGAGCGGAACGGCGCGATGATGCCGCGCACCAGCAATTGGCGGCCAAGCCAGGAAATGTCAATCACCCGCCGGTCGAGCAGGAATTGTTTCAGGTAGCGGTACACTGCACTTCGGGTCGGTGCGTCGGGGGTTCCGAGGTTGACGAGGAGGATGCCTTTTTTGCCGTGTTGGGTCATTGCTTAAGTTTCGATGATTCAAGTGTGGGAAACAGCCCGAACGCCGGAGTTGTTCAGCGGAGGGTGGTCTTTTCCCCAAGGTTTTGTTTTTTTCGAGGCCACGGCACCTATCGTATGTCCCCCGTCCCCCGTCTACCGTCCACCGTCCACCGTCTACCAAAAATCAAATCTTCGCCACTTTTTCCAGGATCACCTGCTCCCCTACCCGGATTTCCACCACATAAAGCCCGGCTGGCAGGTCTTTCATGCCGATTGACACCACGTTGTTTTGGGGCGAAATGGCCTGTAGCTGTTTGCCTTGCGCATCGAACAACACGATGGCGTCGGGCAGGCGGTTCCAGTCAAAGGTTAGGTTCAGGTTTTCCAGAACCGGATTCGGGAAAATGCGCAGGGAGTTGCGCAGGGCTGCCTCTTCTGAAGACACCAGCACTTCGTTGACCGAGTTGTTGGCCGATAAAATCCACAATTCGGGGTCAAAGGTAGCCGTTTCTACCTCAAAAGGCAGGAGGGCCGAAAATTGTTGTCCGGAAAAGGTGTGGTTAAACACCAGGGTCGTATCAAATCCGGCACCGGCAAACCGGATGGGAACGGGCATTTCATAAAAATCAACCGAAGGATGTGAAGTCGTTTGGTTGATGGTCACCTGCACGGTTCCGCTGCCGCCTTGTCCCCACTGGACCTGGTAGGACGGATGCCCCTGCCCGTAAAACCAGTCTTCGAAGAACTCCGTCAGCGACAGGCCGCTTTGGTTTTCGAGGTGTCCTTTCAAATCCTGAGTAAGGGCATATTCATAGGCATGTTCCGGATCGCTGAGGTAATTGCGGACGCCCTGGAAGAAGTTTTCGTCCCCCAGTTTCCAGCGCAGCATGTGCAGCAACATGGCCCCTTTGGAATAGGTGAGGCGGCTGCTGAAAATGCGGTTGACGCTGGTGGTATCATTCACCCAAACAGAGCCATCGGCCATATTGGTAATTTGTGTCATTGTGTTTTGGAGCCAGCCAGTCCAGCTTTGTGTGCCGAGGCCATGCTCGTAGGTCAGGCCCGTCAGGTAGGTCGCAAAACCTTCGTTCAGCCAGATGTCTTCCCAACTGCCGCAGGTTACTTTGTCGCCAAACCATTGGTGGGCCAGTTCGTGTGCCTGAAGGCCGAAAGAAAAGCCACCCATAAAGCTCATCGTTTGGTGTTCCATGCCGCCGCTCCAGCCAAATTGTGCGTGGCCGTATTTTTCGTTCGCAAACGGATAAAGCCCAAACAGTTCGTTGTACAATTGCATCACCTGTACGGTAGCAGTGGTTGCTGTTTGAGCGTCGGTCATGAATTCCGGATAAACGTAGTTGAGGACTTCAATGGGGTTGCCGTTGGGAACGGGTACAAAATCGGAGTACACGGCGTAGTTGGTTACGGCGATGGCGATGAGGTAGGTAGGAATGGGGTAACGGTGTTTCCAGTGGTAAATTTTTTCATTGCCAACGACGGTTTCGCTTTCCAGCAAACCATTGCTCGCTACCCGGTACACTTCAGGTGTGCGCACCAGCACATCTATGGAGTCTATTTTATCGCTCAGGTCTTGTTTGCATGGCCACCAATCGCGCGCACCGTAAGGTTCCGACAAGGTCCAGAGAATGGGAACGCCGGCATGCGTAGCTTTTTTAAACGAGCCAAATCCCGTTTGTGGAGGTGCGCCGGCATAGACGACGGTCACTGAATCCAATTGTCCGGCCGAAAGGGCTTCCGGAAGGAAAATCTGGAGGCGGTCGTCATCGTGGTGAATGAACGCCAGCGGCTGCCCCTGGTGCAGCACTCCGGATACAGTCAATTCTTTCACCAAATCGAAATTAATCTCCTGAAAACCTGCTGTTTTTGCTTCAAAATAAGAGGTTACTGAGCCGCTGATGTACAACACCGCCGGGTCTATGGTCCATTCCAATCGGTGGTATTTCAGGTCGTAATTGTCGGTAAAAGGAGAAGACCGGAAATTGATGATGTTGGTATGATTGCGGCGCTCAGCGTCGGCAATTTCGTAAAGGTCTTTGTGAAAAAGCTCTTCGGACTGAGCTTGGGATGCAACTGCTGTTGTAAAAACGGCGAAATAAATGAATAGGAATTTCCTCAGCATTTTTTTTGAAATTTAAGCCTCAAAGGTAAAGCGATTTGGCTCGTTTAAAGCGGTGATGTTTGTAAGGTGGGAGTCAATTTGATGGAATGAAATATCAAAATTTGTTCAAGGCCAATCTTTATGGCATTACCTTGCATAACTCGCTATTTAGTGCCCGTAAAAGCCACT
>JABWAJ010000523.1 GCA_013361075.1 Saprospiraceae bacterium
CATAATATCAAAGGTGTAGGGATTTTCGTCGCAGTCGTTGCTGGCGATACTGACCGTGGCATTGCGGGCGCCGGCAGCGCTGGGGTCGAATTGGATTTGGAACTGGGCCATGCCCCCCAATCCAACAGGAGAACCCGGCTGCATCAGTACCGTGAAATCCCCCGCGTGCGGCCCCCCGATGGTTACGGGCATGCCGCCGGTAAGCGTCAGGTTGGACGTTCCCGTGTTTTCGATGGAAAACGTGCGGGTGATCGTACCGGCAGCCACCGTGGTCCAACCAAAATCGGTATAGTCGGCAGTATTGGGAGCCGCGCTGCCATCCGGTATCGATACGCCGTTTCCTTTGACATTAATCTCTTGTCCGGCGACTGCCAGGGAGGCCATGTCGCTTACGGAGGTGCAAGCATCCGGCCCGTCGGGGTCGTTGGTCGTCCAGGTCAGCATCACTGTTGTGCCGAGTTCCGACATAGCCGGCGTATAAGTGGTATTCGCACTGGTGGCGCTGGCAAATGATCCAAGGCCGCCGCTCCACATACCGGCACCGTTCGCGGTGGCGGAAATATTCACGGGGGTCGTTCCGCAGGTGCTGTACGGCCCGCCGGCGTCGGCAGTTGCCGGTGTGCTTTCCGTCACCGTCGCTGTTTCGGTGTCCGTGCAGCCGTTGCCATCCGTCACCTGAACGGTATAGGTTCCGGCGACTGAAATGATGCGCGTGTCATTGGTACTGGCATCGTCCCACAAATACGAGGTGCCGCCGCTGGCGGTGAGTACGGTATTGTCGCCGGTGCAGAAGGAAAGGGTACCGGTAATAGAAGCCGTAGGCAGCGGATTTACGGTCATGGTAAATTCAGCAGTGGTTGAGGTGCTGGGGCCAATGGAACAAGTAACATCTACCACATAATACCGGGTAGCAGAAATGGAGCCGGTGTTGTAGGTCGTGGAGTTGGTACCCACATTGGTGTAGGGCCCACCGGGCGCAGTGGCTTCTTTCCATTGATAGCTGATGCCGAGACCTGAAGTAGCGCCGGTAAGTGTAAGCACCGCTGAACCATTGGCACAAATGGATACCGGCACTGATGAAATAGCGCCTGCAGTGGGTGTGCCTGTGCAAGCACTGGGATTGACACCAGCAAACTCATCGGCACCAATGTCCGGGGCTAAGCCATTGGGTCGGGCATCTCCATCAAAATCGGTGGTGACGCCTACTGTAGCGCCGCCTGATTCGAGCAGGGTGCTGGTAGCTGCCGGAATGTGAAGGTCGGTTGCTGAGGTATATGGTACAGTAGTGGTGGTTGCAAAAGACGCATTGTCATTGGCACCCCCTATCCTTAAAGTACTGGTGTAGGCCCGAAGATTATTAGCAGGCGTAGTGGCTGCCGCATTAAAATTGGAAGCCAGGTAAAAACCAGTGCCCGGAGAAATCCCTACCTGAGCGATGCCTTGTCGTGCTGGATCTGTACCACAATAATAGGCATTGTTATTCAAAAGCAGGTTCAGGGAAGAACCCGCCCCTGAAGGAAGATAAATGCTCACATTGGCAATGAAGGAGCTGCCTCCGGAAATGGTATTAGACAAGATGTTATTGCGTATGTCACAGCCTGTTTGTGCGGTATTAATCAGGCCAAGCGCAGCCGAAAAAAGGCTTGTTGCACTGGCCGATCCAGCTCTCAGCCCAAAAAGGTGAACAGAATTGTGATAAACGGCATGGCCGGTACCCGCATTAATCCGAATCCCAAATATCCCAAAACCAGTGCTAAAGGCAAAGCCACCGGACATATTCGACTGGAGGTCGGAGACCATATTGTTTCTGAGCGTAAAGCCATTACCGGCGTTGAGGTTTATACCATAAACCCCATAAGTTCCGCTATTTTGATTGTTTACTTTCCTGATGATGTTTTTTTCAACGATGGCGCTGTTGCCTGATGGTGAAACCGAACCAAAGTCAAGCGCCCAGATCGTTTGAGCGAGGTAAGACTCCATGTTCTGAATGGTATTGCCCGAAACTTGTGCGGCAGCAAACCCCTGCAGGGTAATACCCACCGAATAAACATTGGTGAAGCTGCCCGAAGCAGCAGGACCAACTACGTTATTTGTTACCGTCAAGTTGTTGATAACGGAAATGGCTGAACCTTGCACTGCAATCCCCCGTGCACAGGCATTCACCGCATTGTTGCTGATGGTCAGGCCGTTCATGGTGGCACCGCTGCCCGCTGTGGTCGTAGTTGAAATAATAGCGCTTGGCGCATTTGTTTGAGAGGTCGTAGAGGCACCGCCCCCTGCATAAATACCGTAAGTTGTGTTTTCGGAGGCAGTACTTGAATTGGCGCCGGGCATGTTTCTTCCGGTTGCACTTCCGTTAACATTGCAGTTTTTGATAACAATATCGTTGGCAGAGGTAACAATCGAGGTAGCAACCGCTACCCGAATGGCCATCGTATAGGTAACCGTGTTGGTAGCGGTATTCGTAATGGTCAGGTTGCGGTTGATTCCCGCCGAATTGGGGTTATCGCCATCAAGGGTCACGTTATCGGCTCCGTTCAATTCAATTAATCCCCGGCCTGTTGCCGTAGCCCCCGAAATTGTAACGCCGTCCACCGTGGGCCGGATCAACACGGATGTATAGGAAGCCGAACCAGCGCCGCTGCTATTCAATACGGCAGGCGCCGTTTCTGTTGTACTTGCCGCTATATCTATCGTGATCACGCCTGTATGCGTCCCTGCATTCACTGCATCAAAGGCGCCTTTGAGGGTGGAATAGGCAGCAAATCCCGAACCCCCGCTCGCTGTCACAAATACCGGGCAGGTAGCTCCGCCGGTCACCGTAAAAGTAGCACTGTAATTGGCACCTCCGTTGTTGGCAAAATGAGTGCCTGAACCGCCGCCGCCACCGGAAAATGTGAAATTCGCCGTTGTGTAAACTTCTAAGGTATAGTTACCCGGCGTGCGGTTGGCCAGCAGGTTGATGTTCGCGTTATTCGCCTCCCATTGCTGGTCATTGCCGCCACAACCGCTGCCGAGGTTGGCAGCAAACGGCAGGTTTACCGAAGTAAACGATCCGGAAGGGCTACCTGTCGGATACACCCGATACCAAATTGTGCCGTTGGTGATGTCGTCGCCGGGGCACTTAAAGGTTTTGTTTTGGCCTCCGTCTAACCGCAGCGTTCCGGTACATTGTGAAAACGAACCGAGGTTGGCACCATTAAAGTCCGGATTGCCTGTGGTGGCCTGCAAATCATAAAATAAATCACTGGCGCCTGTATTGATGATGGCATAACTTTCAAAAATGCCACTCTGCGCTTGCAGGGCAAACGCAAATGCAAAAAGAGTTGACGTCAGGAACAGCTTTGCCTGAAGCTGGTTGCTGTGTTGTGTACGTGTAAAATTTTTAACACCCATGAGACTATAATTTGGCATTTAATCGAATATGATGATGATTGTGGAATAACGAGGTTGAAACCTACTCCGGCCTTTGCTGGGAATAGTATTTGCAGGTAACAAGCAGGAAATGCAGTTAATTTTATATAGGGATGAGGAATAATGTGTTCAGACTGCACACAAATATACAAATATGTCGAAAAACTCATTTGCGTGCGGTTAAATTATCGTGTTATCAGGTTGTTTTTGGTCTAAAAAAGTAAGGTGGACGTTGTGGATGGAGTACCAGGTTGCTACCCCAATACCATAAAGAATGAAGCGGGCGAAAAAAAAGCCCGTGAAACAGTACAAAGTCGTACTTGGTTTCACGGGCTTTATTTAGCCTTGCTTTATTTTCAGCCTTACTTTATTATTGCTGAACCAATACCCGTTGCACGCTTATCACTCCGGTTTCTGAGCGAAGGCGGAGGTAGTAAACCCCGGCCGGTTCGTTGCTCAAATTGATGGAATGAGTAAAGATGCTGCCTTCCGGAAGTTCTATGTTGCGAACCATGCGCCCCATCATATCCGTAACTTCCAGGTGCAGATTGCGTTCCGGAGCACCCATGACGGATAAAGTCATTTCTCCGTTGCCCGGATTCGGATAAACTGAAACATTGAGGCCATCGTTCTGTGTTACAAATTGCGGCAAATCAGCAGTGAGATTCAGTGCCCTGTAAATGCTCACATTGTCCAAAGTAGCTGTTGTTGTCACTCCGGCATTGATGCTTTCCGCAAACACTCCTGCGTACAGGCATCCGTTCATAGAGATGGTTGCC
>JABWAJ010000524.1 GCA_013361075.1 Saprospiraceae bacterium
TGATCGCCCATCCACAATTCGGCGAAAGGCTGGCCTTCAGGATTTTCGACCCCGGTCAGTTGGGGGATAAAAGTCATTCCGCCCCAGTCGTAGTGCTGAACAGCGCCCGATAGTTTAACCACTTCGGGTTTTGATGGTATGGTCATTGTCAATAGTTGTTTCTGCATTGGGGTTGAGTGAAGGCGAATATCTGTCTTTTATTTTTCTGGGCACATCATCTCTCCCGGGAAAATATTTTTTCAAAAGCTGTTACTTCCTGTTTTTTGCTCGTCTTTAATTTGATTTTAGCTGAAAAGCTGAATTTTCAACAAACACTATGAATGCACAATACGCGGATTGCTCCGCATTTTAACCCAAATGGAACCTCCAAAAAACATGAATCATCTGTCATCCTTATGATTAGGCTTTTAACTGTTGCCGGCAATTTTTTTTCTCTAAAACCCGGGCGACCGAAAACCGACCGGAGCGCTTTTTACGTAAATGGGTAAGCAAACTCCGGTGTGCGAACAAAAGATTCATTACTGGTTTGGTTAACACCTGCTTTGGGCAGGAATAAGATTTTAAGTAAGGGGGAATGGTTGTCAGGTCAACTCCGGAGGAATCTCTGGGCACCTGGCAACTTTTTTTGTTTTAGCCCACTCCTCTCCCTATCTTTGCCGCCATGCCGAGAATAATGGCCATAGATTACGGAACCAAACGCACGGGGCTTGCCGTAAGCGACCCGTTTAAAATCATTGCAACTGGGTTGGATACAGTGCCTACCAGCGAAATTTTTGACTACCTGACCCGCTACCTGGCAGAAGAGGAAGTCGAAACCTTTGTGGTTGGCGAACCGATGCATCCTGATGGCAATCCGGCACAAATTGCGCACCTCGTAGTGGGGTTTGTGCGCAACCTGAAAAAACTTTTTCCGACGATTCCCGTCGTGATGCAGGATGAACGCTACACCTCAGTGGAAGCCAAACAGGTCATCCTGCAAAGTGGGGCATCTCAAAAAAAACGCCGGGACAAGAGCCTGGTGGATAAAGTGAGCGCGGTGCTGATTCTGCAGGAGTACATGGAGCGAACCCAGTACCGAACCTGAAAAGTCTGACATCTAATATCTGACATCTAACGTCTAAGCAAATATGATTTTGCCAATTTACGCATACGGCCAGCCGGTATTGAAAAAGGTGGCCGTAGACATTACTGCCGATTATCCCGAGTTGCAGCAGTTGATCACCAACATGTGGGAAACCATGTACCACGCGCACGGTGTAGGCCTCGCAGCGCCTCAGATTGGCTTAGCCATCCGCCTTTTTGTCGTAGACAGCGTTCCGATGATGGAGGATGGCCGGGAAGCGGAAGGCATCAAGCGTGTTTTTATCAACGCACATAAAGTAGAAGAAACCGGCACGCCCTGGTCTTATGAAGAAGGATGCCTGAGTATCCCCGACGTGCGCGGCGATGTGGACCGCCCACCCGTGTTGCGGCTTCGGTTTCTGGATGAAAATTTCGTCGAGCACGAAGAAGTCTTTACCGGCCTGAATGCCCGTGTTATCCAGCACGAATACGACCACATTGACGGGGTTTTATTCGTGGAACGCCTCAAACCGTTGAAAAAGCGGTTGGTTCAGCGAAGGTTGGAGAGCATCCGGAAAGGATATGCGGATGTGGATTATAGGATGAAGTTTTATTCTGTTAGGTAAAGGTATGCTACTCGCTACCAAAGGTCAGGCCTTATTTCTTATCTCAGTTTTTTTTAATTGAGGAAAAATATAAGGTGCTGGCTTAGATAAAATAAACAAAGCGTTTCACAAAAGATGTGTGGCACCCCCCAAACTCTGTGAAACGCTTTGTATGCTTATTGAGAAAATAATTAATTATTTTCATCAATTAATTTATAATATCCTCCTGTTCCTGTAATTGCAGCAATTAAATGATGCCTTCTGGCTACGGCACCATCTTCAAATGTTCTACTGCTCACTCTAAGCATAAAAACACTGGCAAAGGTATTGGCTGGCATTCCCGGAAAATCTGTGGGTGTAAAGGTATAGGAACCATTGTCTGGAACTGAGAAAAACTTGTAGGAAACATTCGTTAAATTAGGATTAGAGGTTAAAGGGTCAGCTGATGCATAAATCACAACATAGACTTTTTCATTATTGGGATCTGGCTGCCAGGTTACAGTTTGATTTTTAGCAAAAGTTCTGACTTGACCTGGTAGTGGAATTGGATTGTTGATGTTAGGCCGATCAACTACTAAACGCTGAGGTAGTGTAAATAAAAAGTCATTGTTTACTGAAGCTTGGTTGGGGTTAACATTGTTGGCTGTTGTAAGACTAATGTTAACATTATTGCCATAAGCATTGCGAAGAACAGGAAGATTGCTATGGTCAAACATTCGCCAATTATTTGTTGCACTTGAGGCTGTTCCAAGAATGTCAACATTGTTGATCATTAAATGTCCTGATGGAGAATAACTTTCCTCTGTAAACCGACTCCTGAGCCCTCCTCCACGTTCATTATCCGCTTTATCAAACTCCCCACCTTCTGTAAAAATAAATAAGGAACCTTCAGTGCTTTGTTGTATACTCAAATGCTCTGATAGTGCAATTGCTGAGCCACCACCTGCTTCTATTAGTAATTGCTCTAAATCAGGCCCTCCTGGGGTAAGACATTCTTCCTGACAGGAAGATGAAATTAGAATGGCTGCTAACGACAGGAATATCAGAAAAAAACTATTGAGAGATTTCATGGTCAAGCATTTTGATGGTTAATTAAAAAAGAATCAACTGTCTTTGTTATTAGATTTTGCAATCACAATGTTACTCTGCCGTTTTGTCCACATTCTGTATTGGTACAACCAAGCCCTACATTTAATGCCATATGAGGGCGGCTAATATTGTTGAAATCAGGAGTAAAATCAAGAGTTTCACTAGAAGGACAAATAGGAGAAGCAGAGCATTCTGGCCTAAATATTGCATGTAAAAAACATCCACCAACAATTGAACTGCCAGGCCGGAATTCTAAGGTAACTAAAGGATCTTCATCAGAGCATTCGGGAGCACAACTTTGCCACATAAGGAGGGAATACAAACAAAGGATGGGCAATAAAAGGTAGTTTTTCATAAGAGAGAGGTTTTAAAAGTGATTCAATTTTGGTTTAGCACGCGCGCAGTGCCGGGTATGCATACGAATGGCAATAAAGATACCCCCCCCCCATTTTGAAAATCCAAATTATTTAACATTTTTATTTGTTAAATTTTCTTATTCAACGATTATTCTAATGTATTACGCCCATTTTCCAATATGGTTGCAAAACTTGCAGCGTTGCTTCTAAGACGCCTGTTCTCCCGGCAAAGTACAAGATACCAGTCCTTCTTACGCTAAAGCACCATCGCTATCACGCCTGTAAATTTTCAAATCTTCAAATCCTCACATCTTCAAATCCCTTCTCTATTTTTGCGCCCGAACAACAAAGCCTTAACCATGCAGCGCAAACCACTGATCGAGTGTGTACCCAATTTCAGCGAGGGCCGGAATCCCGATGTCATCCGGCAAATTACCGACGTCATTGCCGCCGTAGAAGGCGTCCGGCTGCTGGACGTTGACCCGGGCAAAGCCACCAACCGCACCGTTGTCACTTTTGTTGGCGAACCTGGCCCGGTAGTGGAAGCAGCGTTCCAGGCCATCAAAAAAGCAGCCGAACTGATTGACATGCGCCAGCACAAGGGCGAACACCCGCGCATGGGCGCAACAGATGTATGTCCGCTGGTGCCTGTAGCCGATATTACGCTGGAAGAGGCTGCTGAATGGGCGCACCGGCTGGCGGAGCGCGTCGGAAAGGAATTGCAGTTGGGCGTTTTTATGTACGAAGCGGCAGCAACCCGCCCCGAACGCCGGAATCTGGCCGAAATCCGCTCCGGCGAATACGAAGGCTTGGCTAAAAAATTAGAAAACCCGGATTGGAAACCCGATTATGGACCCGCGGCATTTAATGCCAAATCGGGTGCAACGGTCATCGGCGCGCGCGATTTTTTGGTGGCGTACAACGTCAATCTCAATACGACATCGGTGCGCCGGGCCAATTCAGTGGCTTTTGATGTGCGCGAACAGGCGCGGATCCTGCGCGAAGGCGACCCCATCACCGGACCGGTCGTAAAAGATGAAAACGGTGA